>CAUJFK010000400.1 GCA_963169175.1 Acidobacteriota bacterium
AAAACGTCGTTTGCAACATAGACTTCGGTTTTGCCCCGCTTTATTGGTTTAATATTTCCCATAATCTTTTCTTCGCCGTTTCAATTTCACTTTGCGGCGTCGTTTGCGTTTTCTTTGCGAAGGCGTGAAGGACCAAAATGCCTTCTGCCGACTTCAGATAATAAAAAATCCGATAAATCCCGTCGGCATCCTTTACCCGCAACTCGTACGCTCCGACCGCTATTGCGGGCATCGGCCTAGCTGCCGGCATTCCGATATTCTCTCCACGCTGCAGGCCGAATAACAATTCGCCGATGTCCCTTCGAACGGCTTTTGAAAACCCTTTTATGATTTCCTTTGCCCGTTTGTGAAAAATAACGGTTTTGTTCACGTCATTAATCCTTTCAAATGTCTCATATTCGAGACATTGGATTCAAGCATCTGCACCATAAAACTGAACGTATTAGCGTCCTGCTCTGACGATCAACCCGACGGCCTTTGTTCTGTCAACCCATTGTCCGGCGGACATTATGAATCTGTTCACACCTGCTTCACGTCCAATTACCCCGAATTCGGGGTAATTAAACTTTGGGTTGTTTATGTTTTCCCAAACACCCAAATACTCCAACGTGTTTTTATTGGTTATCCATCTACCGATCAAGCCGCTGCCTTCGCTGAAACCTGCGGTCATGTCGGTCAAGCTGATGAAGTCGGTTTCATTTTGAGTGATGACCGCTATCTTTGATTCTTTTACCTGTAAAATTCTTCCTTTTGCCATTTTCTACGTAGCAACTTTGTCCACGCGATTATACACCGTGTCTCTCTCAACAGCTTCAAAACCGGCTCGTTCGATCATTTCGATGATCTCTTGTTTGGTCATTTTGACCTCGCCGCCGTCGAGGTCGTTCTTCAATTTCTCTCAAGCGGCAGAATGCGAACCCTTGCCCGAGGCTCGTCAACAACGATCAACGCTCCTTGTTCAAGTGCGACCTCGTGTTCGCGAATTACGGAAATGATGGTGGACCAAAGGTCTGAGGGGAAGACATTTTGTGTTCGGACTTGGATAACGCTTGGGCCTGCGGCGTGAGTCAAAGCCAAGATCGTTCCAAAATCGAGGTCGTGTGTAAAGACTATGTAACCATTTGATCAAGCGAAATCAACGATCTCGGTATCTTCGGCCCGAGGGTCTCCGATAGTTGACCAATGAACCGCCTCGATGTTCGTCGCCTCAAATGGAGCGACCCAATCGGGTGACAGGTTCATGTCGATCAGAATCTATATGCTGCGGCAAGAGGTAGTTCGATCTCCTCAACACGCCATTCGGCATAGGCTAAAGCCTCGCTCAAATCGCCTTCTTCAAGGTATGGATATGCTCTTAGGATATCGGCGAACGAATGGCCTGAAGCAACGAGTCCGACAATCGTGCCTACCGTAACACGCAGTCCGCGAATACACGGTTTGCCGCCCATAACATTGGGATCAAATGTGATTCTCGCTAATGGTTTCATTTCCTGCATCCCCAAACCTTTGTTAGCCGATTATACACCGAATCCGGTTGCCAGGAGCTAACGATTCGTGAGGTACTTTCAGGGAATCGTGAACGACATGCAGTGCTTCGGATATGGAATAACTTATTTGAGGTCTGCTGCGCGACGCTCGTCAGCATCGGCCAAATCTGTTTTCTTCATTTCGCGGTAAACCATCGCCCTAGCTTTATAGCCGTTTGCCCATTTAGGTTGAACTTCAATGACCTTTGTAAACGCATCGACTGCCTTTTGGGGATTGCCTGTATAAAATTGAGCGATGCCCAAATTCATATATCCGTCTGCTAGATAGACTGGATCGCTTATTAATGAAACGTATTTTTCATAGTCAGGTATTGCTTTGGCAAACTCTTTCTTGCCGGAGTAGATTGTGCCGCGATTATAATATGGCTCCGCGTATGTAGGACTAACTTCGATAGACTTTGCGAAATCACGCAATGCGTCGTCCACGCGACCCTGACTGCTATACAGGATTCCGCGTTGTGCGTATGCTTGGCCGTATGTTGGATCGATCTTGATAGCTTGCCCGTAATCTGTCATTGCGCTGTCAATCTTCTTCATATCCGCGGACGCATTAGCCCTGTTAACCAAATACTCAGGCTTCTTCGGATTTAGTTCTATAGCTTTCGTGTAATCAGCGTATGCTAAATCGGGCTTCTTTTGCGCTCTTTGCGATATTCCACGGTTGTAATATCCATCGGCAACGAACTCTGGTTTAAGGCCAGGAATCATGATGTACATACTAAACGACTCGACGGCCTGGGCATGTGCCCGACTCCGCTGAAATACAATTCCAAGATTGTAGTAGTTCTCAGGGTTTTTGGGATCGGCCTGCAAAGCCTTCATTCGACTATCAAGTTGGCACTTAAAATCGCGTTCGCCACAGCCCCATGTCTGCCCCTGCGCATTCAAAACAGCCAACGTCGCAATGCTTATCGCAATTACAAAAACTCGCTTCATACTCATAATCCGTTCTGACCTCAATTCGAGAGTGGTTTGATGTAATTCGCACATACCGCGCTGCAGAAACTACACACTCACCTTCTCCACGCGATTATAAACCGTATCACGTTCGACAGCCTCGAAGCCGGCGCGGTGGATTAGTTCGATGATCTCTTGTCTGGTCATTTTTACCTCATTGTTCGATTCGACGGAGTAGCTGTGGGTAAGTTCGCCGGCGTCGGTGATCGGAAGATTACCAGATCTTAGTTAAATCGAGTTCGAAGCCCGGGAGTACGTCTTCGCCTGAGACTGACTTGGGACTATCAAGAATCTCGGGTTCGCGGCCAGGACGGTAGATGTGTACAGTGTTTCGGTACGGATCGATCAGCCAGCCTAGTCGAAGCCCGTTTTCGATGTACTCTTCCATCTTTGCCTGCTGCTCAGCAAGCTTATCCGAAAACGATAGCAGCTCGATCACAAAATCAGGGCAAAGAGGCAGAAACCGTTTCCTTTCCGCCTTGGTAAATTTTTCCAACCGACTTCTTTGAGTCCACGCCGCATCGGGAGCGTATGTGGCACCATTCGGCAGAATATAACCTCCGTTCGATTCGGTTGCCATGCCGTTACCATTCTTATTGGCCCAGCTCGTCAGTTGGAAGTTGATCTGAGAATTCTCATAACTCGATTCGAAACCAGTTGGCGACATCAGCGTAACTTCTCCATCTTTTGTAAGTTCCGCACGCATGTTGGGATTCTGCCGTGAGAATTCCCAAAATTCATCCGGCGTCATCTTCGACGCGTCCTCATCGAACGAGATGTAATATTTGACAGCCTTGGTTCGCTCCGGTAACCATCGCGGCACAAGAAAACTTGTTAAATCTACATTCACTTATTCACCTCAAACGGCAATATTCTCCACACGATTATACACCGTGTCACGCTCTACCGCTTCAAAGCCTGCGCGGTGGATCATTTCGATGATCTTTTGTTTGGTCATTTTTACTTCGTTGTTGGATTCGACGGAATAGCTGTGGGTGAGTTCGCCGCCGTCGGTTATTGTGCCGTCGAGGTCGTTGGCGCCGAAGTGGAGGGCGGTCTGGGCGGTGGCTTTGCCGAGCATGACCCAATAGGCCTTGATGTGGTCAAAGTTGTCGAGCATCAGGCGGGAGACGGCGATGGTCTTTAGATTGTCGATCGCGTCGGGGCCGGGAAGTTGCGAAAGCGCGGTTCCGGGCGGATAGAATGCGAGCGGGATGAAGCATTGGAAGCCGCCGGTCTTGTCCTGCTGTTCGCGGAGGCGGACGAAGTGATCGATGCGGTCTTCGGTGGATTCGATATGGCCGTAGAGCATTGTGGCGTTGGTTTTCAGGCCGGCTTTGTGAACTTTGCCAGCGAGTTCGAGCCAACGCGGCCCGTCGCATTTATGATCGCAGATGCGCGAGCGTGTCGGCTCGGCAAAGATCTCGGCCCCTCCGCCGGGGCACGAATCCATTCCGGCCGCGTGGAGCTTTTCGATCACGTCTTCGTCGGACATCTTGTAAAAGCGCGCAAAAAAATCCAGCTCGACCATCGTGAGTGCTTTGAGATGGAGTTTAGGAAATTCACGTTTGAGTGACGAAAAAAGATCGGTGTAATACTCGAAGGGAAGTTTCGAATTCAACCCGCCGACAATATGCAGCTCGGTCGCGCCTTCAGCAACCGCCGCACGAGCGATCTCGATGCCTTCGTCGATGGAATGCGTATACGCATCTTCTTGTCGCGCACGTTTATAAAATCCGCAGAATTTGCAATCCGCGACACAGATATTCGTATGATTAAAATGCCGGTTGACGTTGTAATAAGTCGTCAACCCGTGCTTACGCCGGCGAACGGTGTCGGCAAGTTTGCCGAGCGCGTTAAGATCGGCCGTATTGTACAGCGCGACGCCTTCGTCAAATGTCAGACGCTCGCCGTCCTCAATCTTAAACGCGATATCAAGTAGTTTTGAATCAAATGAAAACTGCATAATTTCTTATGCAAATTCTATCAGAATGGGCAGCCGCGAACCATTTAACAGGTTTTCCACGTTGCCACAGCGATCTTATACGGAACCGGAAGGGTGTGACGTGCGGGCTAATCGGGAGCGGGTACGGAAGATCGATAAACTCGCCTTTTGTTCGATCCAGAGCCGCGGAAATACGCTGAAAATTCTCGGCGGTCGTTTCGGCTGTCTGTTTCTTGGGGTAATTCGGTATATTCAGTCCGAGGATAATGTCGTGTTCCGCGATCTGAACGTCGCCTTTTATCAAAGGGAATAGCGTTCCGCTGCCGCCGCGAGGTGCCGACGCGGGATGCTTTTTTCGAAAAGGGATCAGCCGCCTGTCATCGTCGAAAACGAGGTCGTCAAGCCAATATTCGTTTGCGATATCGGGTTCCTTGACGATCAGATGAATGTGCGCGGGGTCTTCGCGTCCCGGATATGGCCCCGGACGGATCGTCTTGATCGTATATTTCCCGTTCGCGTCCGTCTTGACCCAACCGCGAATATGGCCGTGCCGGGTTTGGTTCTCCGGCTTGTCGTTTCGCGGAGAATAATAGCCGTCGTTGTCGGTTTGGTGATAGTAGATTATCACGTTCGGGGCAGGCGTTCTGCTGTCGATCTTGAAGACAGTTCCCGTAACGATCAACTTTTGCCCTTTCTCGTTCCAGCCTGGGCTTGTGTCTTCGGGCTTGATGTCCTTCGGCATTCCGAAATACATCAGCTCGCAATAGCCTTCCTCGCATTCGCCCCCAACGCGAGGCGATCTGTCGGTCTGAGCTCGTTGAGGCTCCGCTGTGCGGGTCGGCGGCGGAATCTGCCCGTTACTATTACATGAAACGAGAAGGAGATAAAAGATGAGCGCTGCAGCGTGGGGAAAGATTTTTTGTTTTTTCATGCCAGGATGATGGCACAGAAATATGGGCGTGGGGCCTCTGAATGCCGTCAGATGTGTCTATTCTGCTGTAAGCTGATGACTCGGTTGGATCTTGCCCTTAAAATCGGCCGCGAAGTTCCGGCTAAGCCTCAATTCGGTGCCGTCCGAGATCAATAGATCATAGTCGCCGTTCGACCTCGACTTGAATGATCTGACCTCGGAGATATTCACGATCGTCGATCTGTGAATACGAACGAACAGGCGGCCGTCTAATTTGGCCAAGACCGACTTTAGAGTTTCGTTGTGCAGATATCGTTTTGTTCTGTGATGGACGTAGATGTACGGCGTGCTGGCCGAGAAATACAAGATATCGCTTGTTTCGATCACCGTCCTCTTGTTGCCGTCGGCCACGACCATCGAACTCGCGCAAGCCGGTTTGCGCGGTGGAGAGGCCTGCTCGACAGTCGGTCTTGCGTCCATCTTTCTGCCGTGAACCAAGCGATAGAGCACGAGACTCGTCGGATAGACGATCAAGAGTATAAAGCCGTATCGCGTCACTTCGTATTCAAGAGTTTGGCGGTACGAAAAGGTGTTTTCAAAAAACACGGCCGACAATGTCCAGATCACTGCCGGATACGCAAATAGATGAATCGAGATCGGGCTGAGCGCAAGCAGAATGTTCGAGACCTTCCCGCTATGAGAATGGGCAAAGTAGAATTGCCCGAAGATCAGAGGAGCAAATAGCCACCAAAATGAGCTGAACAGGAAAGATTCGGAAAGGTAAAACGCCGAATGGCTCTCGAGCGAAGCTTCTAACAGGTCGAATACGACCGTCAGAACTATGCACACGATCAAAACGACCGCAAGAACCGCGTATATCCTTTGTTGCGCCGAGTGATTTGCCGTGACCATCGTGAAATAAAAAGTAGATCTGAGGGAGTTTGTTTACAGGCCGTATACCGTTTTGAGAATGTCACCCGCCCGCTTTATCCGTTCTCCGTTGTTTCCGCGCCACGAGGTGCTGTCGTAGTAGTAATACCACGGCACGCCTGGATAGTACCGCCGGAGCATTGGTGCACACATTGCGAAACACGGTACGCGTTCGCTGAAGATCTGCAGTACGGTCAGATCGGGGCGGGTTCGGAACCATTCGGCCGCGAGCCCTTCCGAATGCAAGCCAACCTCGGCATCAGGTGTTGCTGCCGGTCCGAACACCTTTGCTAGTGCGGCGATCGTTACATTTGGATTCACCTGGATCCCCTCGATACCGTTCCTGTCGCGGTAAAGCCACGCAGTGACATTTATTGCTCCGAGCGCTTTGGGCGAAGTAAGAACAGGATTTGCCACGCGCCGATAACGAAGGGTTGCATCTGGAAGCCGCGGATCGCATCTCGGCGAATCGATCGGTTTGGAATTCGGAATCCTTGGCATAGCATCACCTCCCTTAAACTACATTCGGTCGAAAGTCGCATTTATTCTGTCGACGGTGGCTTGAAACAAGCTTTGTATTCGGCCTTGAAATCTTCGTTTCGAAGATGGAAAGACTTAAAAATCTTGTTGACTTCATGGATACACTCGGCAAATCACGCACGCTGGCTTCCGAACAGACACAGCGTAGCTTATGTTATTATTTTAACAGACCATTAGCCGCGCTTACGAGGTTAGCTATGCCAAATGTACAGATAATAAAGGAAAAGGATGCAGTTTTAATTCCGATCAAGGATTGGGAGAAGTTACAGAGAGAGGTTGTACGTTTACGCAAAAAGGTCAATAAAGCGAAATTCATGGATGATCTCCGTTCTGCGATCATTTCAATTGAAACAGACATACGCAGCGGGAAAACACCGAAAGGCAAGGACGCCCGGGAGTTTATTAAAGAGCTGGAAAATGAAATATAAGGTCATTATTGCAGATAGCTTTTACAAACCCGCAAAGAAATTAGCAAAACGATATTCCTCATTTCCCCAAGACCTTATCGGGCTTATTGACGAACTTGAAAATGATCCGCTGATCGGTGTTTCCTTAGGCGGCAATTTGCGTAAGATCAGGCTGGCGATCAAAAGTAAAGCAAAAGGCAAAAGCGGAGGAGCGAGAGTAATTTCTTACGTCTATCTATTAGGCACTTCAGTGCATTTGCTGACGGTTTATGACAAGTCGGAAATTGCCGCCGTCTCGGACGAACAACTGCAGGAATTAGTATCTGAAGTCTTGCAATCTTTAGAAAATGAGTTATGAAATTTGGAAAGGTCGATAACCCGGACGAGGTCGATTTTACCATTCCAGCGGACCCTCCGGCGACGAAGGGTGTTTTTGCGTTGGAAAAGGCGAAGGAGATGGAGGTTTGGGTCGGCTGTGCGAAGTGGAACAGCAAGGACCTGAAAGGCTTTTATCCGAAGGGCGTGAAGTCGAAGAACGAACTGCGGTATTATTCGACGCAGTTCAACTGCATCGAGCTGAACGCGACGTTTTATAAGCGTTATTGGGAGAACACCTATACCGGCTGGCATGACGGCGTTGAGGAAAACTTTAAGTTCTTTCCGAAATTCAACCAGGGCGTTACGCATTATTCGCGGCTAAAGGATGTCGAGCAGCGGTGCGAGGAGTTTGCCGAGAACATCGTTTTTCTAAAAGGGAAGCTTGGTGTGCCGCTGTTGCAGATGCATGACAATTTTGGGGCGAAGGATTACGAGCGGGTCGAAAATTTTGCCGAGAATGTCTGGACTTGCGGCATCCCGATCGCCATGGAGTTTCGCCGGAGCGAATGGCACACCGACCCTGATATTTCTGAGCGGCTTTACGCATTGATGGAGAAGCACGCGATCACGAACGTGCTTGTCGATACTGCCGGCCGACGCGATCTGATGCATATGCGTTTGACGACGCCGACGCCGTTCATCCGCTGGGTCGGTGCGAATCACGCATCAGACTTTACGCGGCTTGATGCTTGGATCGAGCGGTTGGTGAAATGGAAAAAGCAGGGAATGCGAAAGCTCTATTTCTTTATCCATCAAAATGTCGAGCAAGAGTCGCCGCTGCTGGCGCAATATTTTGTTGAAAAGCTAAATAAAAAGATCGGAACCGATCTTCATATTCCGCTTACGGCAAAGGATGTTGACAAATAGCACCGGCCGGAAAGGTCGTGTTATTTATTTTCTTTCGCGGATTCAGGACGCCCGCTTGAACGTCCTGTTTTTCGAAAAGCTTTTATTGCATCGATCAATTCAGACTCACACCTGAGATTTTCATTGAATTGGATCAGTTCGCCAGAGTTTGTCCCTACGGCGACCAGCGTGCCGCGGCTGTCCCGCACGGCCGTCGAGACCGGAAGCGTAGAGGTGTTGCTTTTGCCGATGGCGAAGGTCAAAAACTCTACGTCCGGCCACCAGCATTTTTGGACCCTGCCTCGTCCTCTATACGCAAAGCCGTTTTGATAGATGCGCAATTCGTCCTGGACCAGAGAAAATTGAAACCAGGCCAAACAGAAAAAGGGCAGCGAAAGGATAAGGCAAACTGACCCCACGACATATGCCTTTTCCGAAAGAAGGCCTATGCCGGGTCTGAGCAATATTAGGCCGAGGAATATGAACAGAACGGTCAATGCCAAATTTGGCTTGGCTTGACGCGTTGACACCAAACTTCCTAAAGCCGCCTGGAGGCTGACACCGTTCGAGAAGTTTTCTTCCATTTCAGTTGTCGTTACTTTCAATGCAGGAAAACCGCGGCGCCGAACGTGAGCAGTAGAATTACGCTGACAAAGGCATTGGTCGTAAAAAATGCGGCATTCATCCGCGAAAGATCATTGGGTTTAAGCAGCGTGTGCTGATAGATGAGCAACATCCCAACAGCCGCTACTCCGACAAGTGCGGGCCAGCCCAAGCCAGTCACGAGAAATAGAAGCACAAGTGCCGCAAATGCCTGAAAATGGAAAAGCCTTGCGATCCAGAGGGAGTTTTTAATACCGTACCGCGCCGGAATTGATCGCAGGCCCGCCTTTCGGTCAAACTCAAAATCCTGACAGGCGTACAGCACGTCAAAACCGGCGGTCCACATAAGCACGACCAGTGAAAGCAGGATCGGCATTCCGGAATCAAGAGTTCCGCGGACGGCGATCCACGCGGCCGTCGGAGAAATGGCGAGGGCCCAGCCCAGCATCAGATGGGCCAGAGCAGTGAAGCGTTTTGCGTAGGAGTAGCCCAAAATACTGACCAAAACGATCGGCGATAGGGCAAACGTCAACCAGTTCAGCAAATACGCCGCAAGAAGAAACAGGGCGACCGACACACCAAAAAAGGCCCAGGCAAAGCCGACGCCTAATTTTCCGCTCGGCAGCTCTCGCGATGCGGTTCGCGGATTTTCAGCGTCGATATCGCGATCGATCAAACGGTTAAAGGTCATCGCCGCCGACCTGGCCCCGACCATCGCAACCGTGATCCAAAGGATCTTGTCCCACGGCGGCAGGCCTTCAGCCGCGAGCATCGCGCCAAGAAAGGCGAACGGAAGTGCGAACAGCGTATGTTCGAACTTTATCATTCGCAGGGTCGTTCGCAATTTATCCAGAGAGCCGGGCATCTTTGTTGAGATTCTACCAAAATGTCCATAGCCGTGCAGTTGCGGACGACCGATGCTTCAAATCCGATGCCGTCACTCCTGTTCCACCCAGGTGCGCGGGAATAAGGGGAACGTGCGGAGCACGGTATTTTGTTCATATCGACTATGTTGGACTATGTGATGGGAAATAAATAAAAAAGTTATTTACATTCATTACATCATCCGCTATTTTAGTTCCGACCTTTCTCATATTTTCTGATCGCAGACTGCGGAGCGATTTATGTTAAGCCTGTTTAGGAGCAACCGGTACGGGCTTGGGATTGCTTTAGTCATTATGATTGAGAAACTCTCAAGCCTAATTTACAAAAGTTATGAAATACCCTGACGTAGGCTGGAATTGTAGAGTATATTTCGTTTTTGCCGCGATGTTACCAATCTTCTTGTTTCTTCGAATATCGGTGGTTTGTCAGGATTCACCAACTGACGAACAGTTAAGAAAAACGAGAATAGATAGAACGGTCGATCCTGAGTTCTTGCGGTGGAAGATCATTTTGGATGCTCTGGTTCAGGATGCACGGACAGCGTTCCCGGAAGAACGCAGGCCGTACGCAATTGCCGATGTTGCTTCGACGTACTGGTATGTGGATAAGGATGACTCTGGAAAGCAGTTCGATCTCGCGCTGGACAAGGCAATTTCCCTATACCGAATTGATAAGAAATACAAGCCTTCTGTTGATTATGTAATCGCAGTAGCCGCGCGCCGCGCTCCCGCCCGGATTAAATCCCTTGCAAAGCGGCTTGCCGACGCGGACAAAGAAAGCAAAACCGGACTCTCCGGCGAAACGGCCCTCGATCTTGTGGATGAAAACCCTGAGTTGGCTGCGCAAATAGCCGAGTCATTCGCACCCAAAGGATTACATGATGGAACCGCCATTTTACTGATCTTCCGCCTGGCCGAGCGAAATCCGCAACTGTCCGATCGCGTTTTCAACACGTACTTGAATGCCGTGAGAGCGAACGAATCGATTCCTCTGGAAGCGGTCGTAACACTCGCAGGTTACGCGTTCGGAAACCCTGAATACTACTCTGTTGGCACGTCAGGACAGTACTTTGGAATGTCTATGAAACCGATTCCGGGCCTCCGAGCAAATTCAGCGATGGCGAATGCGTTCCTGAATATCGCATATAGTCGAATCAATACGGCCATCGAGGCCAGAAATAATGCGGCCGGTGAGGATATGGCGGCGAGGAATTTCCCAATACTCTTCGCACTTGGGTATTTGCTTCCAGAAGTTGGCAGAATCTCGCCGACGGCAATGCCTGCGTGGCAGCAGCTTATGGCCCAAGGAAACGTTGGGGTGTCGGCTCCGCAGGCGCAAATCGTTCAAGGAATATTAACGCGGATTCATCAGAACCGCGAGAGAGTGAGAACCTTCAACGACGGTTCTCAGATACCAGAGTTGGAAGCTGAAGCGAGCCTCGAAAATGTTGAAAAGCTAACCGGAACCTGCGAGCGGGATGTGGTGTACAGCAAAGCCGCACTTTTATTTGATTCAAGGAAGAACTTCAAAAGGGCGTTCGAACTCGTCGAGAAGATCGAGGACATCAACCAAAACGCAGCTGTGAAGCAGGCGCTTTACATTAGCCGGGCCGACGTTGAGATGAAGAACGGCGATTGGAAAGCCGTTCGTGAGAATGCCGAGAAAGTTTCGTCGCTGGAACAGCGCGCGATAATCTACGTCGAAGCCGCTTCCGAAGAAGGGCCGGAACGTGACGAGTTCTTGCGGGAGTCGGTAAGACTCACCGAAAAATTCGCGAATGCAAAGGATCGAGCAGGGGTTCTATTCAGCGTGTCCACGCTAACCCTCAAGTCCGATTGGCAGGAGGCCCTCAAACAATTGAGCAATGCTGTCTCCAACCTCAACAAAGATGAGCCGAAGGACGAGATGAGCTTCTCGGTTCCAATTCGAGTTCCGCTCTCCTGCGGAGACAAAGGTAAATGGTGGGGCGGATTCTCGTCGTTGCCGCATTCAACCGTCTTTGAGGCTACGAATGTTTTTGCCAAGCGCTTTCCCGACCATGCACTTCGAACTGCGGATGAGATTAGCGATAAGATCATAAGGATTCGTGCATCTGCACGGATCGCGGGTATTGCATTAGAAACTTGGGAAAAGAACCGCAAGCGATCTACTTTGTCGGAACGCACATTCAACTAGCAGCGACACCGCCTTTCTGCTCAACAAATTGCGGACACGCGTCAAATATTGCCACAATTCTCGATTCTCGCCTCATGGCGTAAAACCAGTGGGGCTATGTCAGAAATCCAGGTTTGTAAGAATAAGGACGGATTCATTTTCCTGTCCTCGCCTGTGACAATCGGGTTGCCTGGCGGCGGACGGCGTCGGAAACGTTTTTGTTCTTCGAAAGCCCGGCGAGATCACGAAGCTGCAGCCGCGACAGAATGTTCATTACATTTGCGATCGGCGTACGCGGGTTGCGGGCGAGATTGTGGACTATCGAATAACTGCGTGCCCATTGCCGGTCGTTGGCGATCATGCGCAGGATGTCCTCAGGGATCGAACGCATGGCGGAGATCTTTTCCATCTCCTGTTCAGTGATACGCGGGTTCTGGACGACCGCCGACGCGACGATCCGGTTCGGGTCACGGATGAGAATATTGCGGGCCTCGCGGTCGCCCTTCATCGCAAGCTTGACGCGGTCTTTCATTCCCATCTGCATCACGCGGTTGAGCACCGAAACGCGTTCGCTGCCGGCCTCGCCTTCTTCGAAACGGAACTCGCCCAGGATCTTATCGACGACGGCCTGCCGCTGTTCGGCCGATTCTTCGTATATCTCCTCGATATACTCAAGGCCGAGCCATGAATCATCCGTTTCGCTGTCCGGCACCTCGATCATGCTGGCAAGGAACAGAGCATCATCGATGTTCATCCCCGCGGCGTCAAGGTCCTGGCCAAATTCGGACTGCTCGATAAATTCGGCGGCCGCTTCCTTGCCCTGAGCACGCAGTTCGTTCGCGATCTGCTGGGCACCGCGTTCTTTTTCAAAGAATTCGCGTTTTGTTTCAGATGCACGGCGTTCGGCCTCGGACGGGCTGGCGGGGTTGGCGATTATTGCCTCGATCAACGCCGGAGTTTGGATCAGAAGCTGCTGGTTAAGCGCCAGGCGTTCGAGCATTTCGCCATTGTTCGAAGTACGGGCGAAACGGACGAATGTGTCGGCCGTTGTTTTTTCATTGGTGATTATCGCTTCGTAAAGGCTTGTCGGCAATCCTGTCTGCTGCGCAAAATGGTCAAGAACGGCAGAAGCGATATCCGCTGTGCGTAGCGAGCCTTCGAGTGTCGATGGGTCCTGTTCGGAAAGCGTGGCCCACGCGTTCGTTGAAAGCTCGCCGTCATCCGACCGGGCAAGCCTCACCAATACCTCAAGCAGGTCCGTCGGCGGAAGCGGAAGCACACCGCGCGATGCGGCAACCACGGCGGGACGCGGAGCAGTGCCTTCGACGATCGCCCTGACGACCGGATTTAATGATTCGATTGTGGAACTCATAGCGCGGTGTAAACTGTGCCCTCGGGAGCGGATGCCCCTAATAATCTAACATATCAAAGGCCAACCTCACGTTCGCGGCCTGGAACAAATGGCCGATTATTGCTTTATCCGAACGGGTTTTGCGTAAATGCGGCCCCGGCGGGTAAAAACCGGCATATTCATCGGATAGAAATTAGAGTTTGGTTGTTGTAACGTAGAAACACATAAACTCGATAATTTATATACAGGTTTCATGATCAAGGACGAACTAAAGCAAAAAATATTGGACAGGAGCGCCGTTGTCGGCGTGATCGGACTAGGGTATGTAGGGCTCCCGCTCATCGTGGAGTTTGGCTTGAAGGGTTTTCGCGGTATCGGTTTTGAGGTAGATGTAAAGAAAGCCGACGGCATCAACGCGGGTGAATCGTACATCGTCGATGTACCGAGCGAGAATCTTCAAAAATGTCTCGCCGATGGCAAACTTTCCGCAACGACGGATTTCAGCCGGCTTGCCGAATGCGACGCTATTGTCATATGCGTTCCGACGCCCCTGCGAAAAACTAAGGACCCGGATATGTCCTACATAATTTCGGCGGGCGAAGAGATCCAGAAGTACACGCGAAAGGGGCAGTTGGTCATTCTGGAATCGACCACTTATCCGGGTACGACTGACGAGGTTTTGCAGCCGATGATCGAGGAAAAAGGCTGCAAGCTCGATGAAGATTTTCTGCTGGCATTTTCACCGGAACGTGTCGATCCGGGCAATCCGCAGTTTCAGACACACAATATTCCAAAGGTTGTCGGCGGCGTATCGAAAGATTCGACCGAGACAGCGGCATTTCTTTACAGCCAGATCGTTGACGAGGTCCATTCGGTCTCGTCCGCCCGCGTGGCCGAGGCGTGCAAGCTTTGGGAAAATACGTTTCGGGCAATAAATATCGGCATGGCGAACGAGATGGCCCGATTGTGCAAAACACTTGGGATCGACACTTGGGAAGTGGTCCGGGCGGCGGCGACGAAGCCGTTCGGATTTATGCCGTTCTATCCGGGGCCGGGCATCGGCGGGCATTGCATTCCGCTCGATCCGCATTATCTTTCATGGAAGGCACGCCAGCACGGATTTGATTCACAGTTCATTTCGCTTGCCGAACAGGTTAATTCGGCAATGCCCGCATATGTCGTAAAGCTTGTTTCGACGTCGCTGAACGATGTGCGGAAGGCGGTCAACGGGTCAAAGGTACTGGTTCTTGGGGTTGCTTATAAGAAGGATATTGACGACATGCGCGAATCGCCGGCATTGTCGATCATCGACTTGCTGCGTTCGCGCGGGGCCGATGTTTGTTATCACGATCCGTTCGTGCCGGAAGTAACGTTCGATCACGCATATACGATCGGCGAGGCTGAACCGCTCAGGAACAGCGAGCTTACGGATGAGCTGATACGGCAGAGCGACTGTGTCATCATCTGCACGGAACATTCTGATGTGGACTATCACCGGATCTGCGAATTGGCACCGCTGAT
>CAUJFK010000401.1 GCA_963169175.1 Acidobacteriota bacterium
ACCAGGAGGACAACGGAAACAATACTCAACAGCGACCAGCCAAAGGTCGGCGCCTCGATCAGATCAGATGCTTCAGCGAGAAAAAATAGAAAGGCTAAACTAGCGGGGTCGTCCATCAGGGATCAGCTTCGAACTTTGTTCCTCCATCGGCCGCGATCTGCGGTAATGATACGAAAGTATATCACATTGCTCACATTGCTCCTTCGCCAACACACTCACGCAAGGGCCTCGTCGATCATCTCCTGGATCAGCATCCGGCACGAACCGCATCCGGCACCGGCACGGCATGCGGCCGTTACATCTTCGATAGTCCGTGGCCGGTTTGCCAATATAAAGGCATCTATCGTTTCTTCGGAAACACCAAAACATGTGCAGATGAGCGCCTTTTCACCGCGAAATTCCTCGATCAAATACGACCGGTGATCGGCTAGAGCGGCCCTTGCGGCCTCAAGGACCAAACCGGCACATTGCGTCCGCTCGGCTGGAAGCGGGCCGAAACTGTCGCTGACAGTTCGATCAAACTCATTTTCGTCCAGCGCGTGCAGCTCAGTTAAATTTGCCCCCGCCAGGATCTCGGCCATTAGATCGGCGACGGCGGTCATAAAACCACAGCCGTTGGTTTGAAAACCGGCCAGCCGGATCGACTTGGACAATGGTTCGACGGCAAGCGAAATACGCACAAAGCAACCGCACTCAAAACTGGCGGCCGTCCCAACACCGTTCGCCGCACGGATACGTCCGGCATATCGGGGCGACCTGAACCGTTTATTTACTCTCACCGGGTAAATTGCCATTAGATAAAAGGTAGGCAGAGCCGGTTCGAATGTAAAGGCCGGTCTTCTCAAGCACGCGGTGCGTAATAACATTCATCCCGGGTTTTGTGTAAAATAACCATAGATGAAATTTGCCCTTCCCTTGGTTATTGGACTCATCCTTGCCTCCGTCTCATGCAGGCCGGCCGCCGCGCCGGTGGTGGTCGGGGATAAGCCGGTCTCAATAAACGACGTTCCGTTGAAGGATTCGCAGGGCCGGGCGATGAAGCCGATCCACGAAATGAGCTGGACAGGAATGGACGGGACCATACAAAAACTTAAGGATTACCGCGGAAAAGCGATCATTCTTGATTTTTGGGCAACATACTGTCCGCCGTGTATTGAAGAAATTCCGCATCTCAAGGCGCTCAAGACAAAATACGGCGACAACCTTGTGCTTGTCGGCTTGCACGTCGGTGGCGAAGAGGATAAGCCGAAGATACCGGAATTTGTCGAACGGCTGAAGATAGATTATCCGCTGGCTTATCCCGAAGATTCATTGACATCATTCATTTTCGGTAATGATTCTGCTATTCCGCAAACAGCGATATTCGACCGCGAGGGAAAGCTTGTAAAAAAGATAACAGGATTCAGCGAACCGATCCGCAAAGAGCTCGACCAGGCCGTGGAAAAGGCGGTGAACGGCGGCTAAGAAATGGCAACCGTTGAAAAATTGAAAACCGAGGACCAATTTTCGGCGGGCGGCGTCGCATACCGCAAACTGGACGGCCGTTTGGAGATAGCGATAATACTTACTGAACCGGAACGCCGATGGCAGCTTCCGAAAGGGATGATAGACGAAGGTGAGATGTCCGAGCAGGCCGCGCAGCGAGAAGTTCGCGAGGAAGCCGGTATTGAGACGGAACTGATCCGACCGCTTGACCACACCGAATATTGGTATGTGGGCAATTATGACGGCGAGCGAAAACGTTTTCACAAGCGTGTTGCGTGGTTCCTGATGAAGTATATGTCCGGCGACGTGGCGGACCATGACCACGAGGTTGCAGAGGCCCGCTGGGTGACTGTTCGAGAGGCGCTCGACCTACTTGTTTTCAAGAACGAGCGCGAGGTCGTCGCGCAGGCCGTGAAACTTATCGAATCGCTCTAGCCGGTGCGACAACTTTCTCATTTTTTTCCCGTTCATAATTATGCGCGACATCCCGGTCGGAAACGGCAGCCTACTTGTAAATTTCGACAGCAAATATCAGATCCGCGACATCTACTTTCCGCATGTCGGACAGGAGAATCATACCGAAGGCTTCCCTTTCCGTTTTGGAGTGTGGGCCGGCGGTGAATTCTCGTGGGTCTTTTCGGACGACTGGGCGCGAGAACTGAAATACCTGCCTGAAACATTGGTTACAGATGTGAGGCTGACAAATTCGGCGCTCGGCATCGAGATCGTTTCAAATGACACGGTGGCAAGCCACGAGAATATCTTTGTCCGTAAGATCCGAGTGACGAACACGGCGGACCACACTCGCGATATCCGTGTTTTTCTCCATCATGATTTCAGGATCTATGAGAACAAGGTTGGCGATACGGCGTTTTATGACGCTGAAACGCGATCCGTTATCCACTACAAAAAACATCGATACTTTCTGATAAACACTGAGCCCGGTTTTGACGCGTTTGCAACTGGACGTAAGGCGTTCCGTGAACATGAGGGCACGTGGCGCGACGCCGAGGACGGCCATCTGAGTATGGGCGCGATCACTGAAGGTTCCGTGGACTCCACCATCGGTGTCCACATGTCGCTTGCCCCGGGCGCATCGTTCGAGTTCTATTACTGGATCGGCGCAGGCACAAGCTACGACGAGGCAGTTCAATTGAACAACCATGTCCTTGAACGCAAACCGCAGCAGTATTTTGACTACACGGGCAACTATTGGCGGGCGTGGGTTAGAAAGAACGACACCGACTATCGCAGCCTGCCCGAAAAAATAATCGAGATGTACGTTCGTTCGCTCCTGATCATCCGGACGCAGATAGACCGCGGCGGAGCAATGCTTGCGGCGAATGATTCGGATGTGGCCGAGCGGGCGACCGATCATTATAGCTACCTCTGGACGCGCGACGGGGCCTTTATCGCCAACGCTCTTGATCTTGCCGGCTATGCGTATATCACACGCAGATTCTTCGAACTTTGCAGCCGGATCGTCCATCCCGACGGGTACTTTCTTCAAAAATACAATGCGGACGGAACGGTAGCCTCAGGCTGGCATGCGTCCTGGGACCCGCACACCGCTTCACGTCTTATACCGATCCAGGAAGATGAGACGGCGTTAGTGCTATGGGCGCTTTGGGAGCATTACGACCGGTATCGTGACATCGAGTTTACACACCAAATGTACCGGCAAATGGTGATCCCGTGCGCCGAATTTCTCGCCGCTTTTCGCCACCGGGTGCTTAGGCTGCCGGAACCAAGCTGGAATCTTTGGGAAGATCGCCGCGGAATACACACATTTACCTGTTCAACAGTCGTCGGCGGGCTTAGGGCGGCCGCAAATTTCGCCGAGCTTTTTTCGGAGAGCGAACTCGCCGCCCGCTGTACCATCGCCGCTGACGAGATAGCAAGTGCAATGAGCGAGCACCTCTACAGCGAGGAACTGGGCCGCTTTGTCCGCTCGATCGAGGTGAGCAGCGACGGCGCGGTGACGGCGGATGTGACCGTCGATGCATCGCTATTTGCGGCATTCTATTTCGGCGCCTTTTCACCAGGTGACAAAAAGGTCGTTGGGACAATGGATGCGATCCGCGAAAGGCTTGCAGCGGGCGGCGGCCTGGCCCGTTTTGAAAATGACGGCTATATGCGGGTCTCGGATAATTTTCCGGGGAACACATGGTATATCTGTACGCTGTGGCTTGCCGATTTTTACATTGCCAGTGCTCGAACGAAAAAGGATCTCGAACCGGCGTTAAAGATACTCGAATGGGTGGCCGATACCGCTCTGCCGTCGGGCGTTCTGGCGGAACAGCTTGACCCGGAAACAGGCGAACCGGTTTCGGTCTCGCCGCTGACCTGGTCACATTCGACCTTTGTTGCAACGACAGCGAACTACCTGCTCAAAGACCGAAAACTGAGTGACCGGCGTAAATAAAGCTCCTCTCGTTTCCCAACGCTCGGCTTAGAACATAAAATAGATATCTATGCGCAAGGCAAAGATCCTGGCCACTCTCGGGCCCGCCTCCAACACTCAGGAAAAGATCGAATTGATGATCGAGGCCGGCATCAACGCCGTCCGGATCAATATGTCCCACGGTTCACAGGAAGATCACACGGCGGCCATCGCCCACGCCCGTGCCGCAGCGGCGAAACTTGGCCGCGCGTTGTCGATCCTCGTCGATCTTTCCGGCCCAAAGATCAGGACACGAACGCTTAAGAACCACGAACCTGTCGAGTTGATACCCGGCGAGCTTTTCACCATCACAACACGCAGCATTGAGGGGAACGAGCGCGAGGTTTCGACAAACTTCGACCATCTTCCCGAGGTCGTCGAACCTGGCACGCGCATTCTTGTGGACGATGGCGCGATAGAACTAGGCGTCGTGTCAAAAACAGAAACTGACGTTGTCAGCCAGGTGCTGGTCGGCGGTTGGCTAAATGAACGCAAAGGCATCAATCTGCCGAATTCGCGTTTGCCGATCCCGTCAATGACGGAAAAGGACCACACCGATCTTGTCTGGGCGATGGGACAAAATGTTGACTACATCGCCTTGTCATTTGTTCGCAAGGCGGAAGATTGCCGCCAGGTAAAGGACCTGATCAAAGGGATGAACACCCGCACACAAGGACGTGCGCTACTTGTGGCAAAGATCGAAATGGCGGAGGCGATCGAGAACCTTGATGAGATCATTGCCGAAACCGACGGCGTTATGGTGGCCCGCGGCGACCTTGGCGTTGAGACCAGCGTTGAACTGGTACCGGTCTATCAGAAAAGGATAATCGAGAAAGCCGTAGCGAACGACAAGTTCGTGATTACCGCGACGCAGATGCTGCAATCGATGATAGAAAACCCAAGCCCGACCAGGGCCGAGGCATCAGACGTTGCCAACGCGGTTTGGGACGGCAGCGATGCCGTAATGCTGTCGGCCGAAACGGCGACGGGCAATTACCCGATCGATACCATCCGCACAATGGCCCGCATTATTGATGCCGCCGAAACCGTCCAACGGCAGCGGCAGCCGATCAAGTTCTCGCAGCCGCCATCGGGCCGGACAAGCCAGGCATTGTGCATCGCAGCCGCATACGCCGCAAAAGAACAGCTTACAAACAAGGTCGCAGTCTTTACAGAATCGGGGCTTATGGCCCGGCGCCTCTCAAGTGTGCGGTCGGGCCTGCAAACATTTGGCCTTACAAGCTCACGCGATGCATGCCATCAACTCGCCCTTATTTGGGGCGTTCAGCCCTATGTGCATGATTCAGGCGGATCGACAAAGCAGATGCTGCGCGAAGGCGAAAAAACGCTGCTCGAAGCCGGCGTCGTCGAAAACGGTGAAACGATAATAATGATGGCGGGCCGGCTTTCAGGCCACGGGCTTTCGAGCTCCGTCATTGTATGGACCATCGGCGAAGATGTTCCGCGACGCTGAGGTCAACGCCAATCGGGCGGCGGCGGTGTGCGATAGGTGAATGCCGCCTCGTCCTCTTTTGTGTAGCCTTCCCATTCGGCCGCGGCGGCAGCCGAAAGCTGGTCATGGCCCTGTTTTTCCGAAGCTTCCGGATATTCCTC
>CAUJFK010000402.1 GCA_963169175.1 Acidobacteriota bacterium
GCGAGGCCGTCCATATTGTCGAGTAGATTTACCGCGTTCGTGATGCCAACCAGCCAGAAGACCGTGATCCAAATATCGACCAGCTCAAAGCCGGTCAACGGTACTTTCAGGCCAAAACTGACGACAAACGCAGCCCCGATAAGCTGCCCGATCAGCTTCTGATAGGGTTTGATATTCAGGATGTCGTCGATGAGGCCGACAAGGAATAGAAATGACGCCGCTGCCAGAACGACGAGCGATTCGAAGGAGTACGGAACCAGCAGCCCGCACATAACGACCGTTGTGGCAAAGATCGCAATTCCACCCAACATCGCGGTCGGCCTCTTATGCCATCGGTCGCTTTTCGGCCTCGCGACGAGATCGAACTTGACCGAGAGCGACCGCACAAGCAGCGTCAGGATCACAGCCACCGCCGCACTAAGGCCTCCTGCAATGAACGGATTTGAAAGGACTCGCGTCATCTTGCTGCTAGGGGCCGAGGTTCATCGGATCCGCGGCTTAGGCGATCCGGTCAGTGTTCCGATCGAACAAACTCACGCGAGTTGGCGATAAAGCTGCCGAATGTCCGCGATCAGTCGATCTTTGCTGTAATTTTCCCTTACGAACTCGCTCCCTCTGGTTGTAAGCACTTCTCGTAATCTTTCATTTTTGAGCAAATAAATCAACCCTTTCACAAAAGTCTCTGACTCGCCGCCGTCAATGCCGATGCCCCGTTCACACACAAAAAAGCCATCCATTTTTTCCCGTGCGGTCCCCAATAGGTCCACAACGCCGCCAACCATTGTGGAGATGATCGGCGTGCCGCTTGCCATGGCCTCGATCAGCGAAAGAGGCGTTCCTTCGTTAAGCGAGGTCAGAGCAACAACGTCGAGGGCCGCGTAAACAGATTCTATTTCTTCGCGGTTGCCGAGAAATGTGATGTTCCGTATGCCCAGCCGTTCGGATTGCGCCTCCAGGCTGGCACGCAAATGTCCGTCACCCACGATAACGAAATGGGCCTTTGGCAGTGTCGGATCGTCAGCCGTTTCGTATGCACGCGCCGCTTGCAGAAAAAGCGGAATATTCTTTATCTCGGTCAACCGTCCGACAAAGCCGACCAGAAGCGTTGAACTATCGACAGGTAAAAGGCCGCGAATTCCATCGGCTGAATTCGGCCGAGCAGAAAACGGTGCAAGATCGATCCCAAGCGGAATGACGGCAAACTGTTCCTTGCTGCCAATGCCCACCTCGCTGTGGATCTCATTGAACTGCTGGCTTGAGATAACAACTATCCGGTCCGTCACAAACCTGGCAAGCAGCTTTTCGATCAGAACAAAGACCGAGGTCTTTAGCCTTCCGTAATAGCTGTGAAAAACATGCCCGTGAAAGGTGTGAACGACAGCGATGCGCCGCGGCCGCCCGATCAATGCCGCGGGTGTGAACCAGCGATAGAGAAACGCGGCGGAGCGGCCAACTGTGCCCGCTTTTGCCGTGTGCGTATGAATGATGTTCGGTTTCTCACGCCTAATCAGGCTGTAGATCTTGAATAATGAAACAATGTCCTTGGGCGAAAGCTCGCGGCTCATTGCTTCAATAAAGATCGGCTCGACACCGTTCTCCTTTGCAAGATAAGCCATATCCTCTTCGCCTGACGGCACTGTCCCCGCGGCCAGAATGGACGTAAATTCCTCATCGTTAAGTCCTTTCGTCAGCCAAACAACGTGGCGGGCCGGGCCGCCAACGTTCAATCGGGCAATAATTCGGAGGATCTTCATCTAATACGGCCGCAAGAAACGAACGGGACGGAACGCTATTCTGGAATAGGTCAATCGATGAACCGCTGAAACCAAAGCTCCAACATGAGAAATGCCCAAAGCTGGAATGAATGGTCTCGCTCGCCGGCCGTGTGCTCGGCAACATAACGGCGGATGATATCGGGCTTGATAATACCGCGCCGAAGCGAGCTTTCCGAAAGCAACACCTCGTTCAAAAATCCTTTCATCTCGCCGCGGAACCATTTCCCGATCGGCACGCCGAAACCCATTTTTCGTCGATAGACAACCTCAGACGGTACCAGCCGTGCGGCCACCTTTTTTAGCAGCGACTTTGTCTGAAGCCCGCTCATCTTCATATCAGCCGGAAGGCTTGCGGCAAATTCGATGACCTTGTGATCGAGCAGCGGCGAGCGGGCCTCAAGCGAATTTGCCATTGTCGCAATATCCACCTTTACCAACAGGTCATTGGGCAAATAGGTCATCTGGTCGGTAAGAAGGGCGGCGTCGAGGATGCCCGATCCATTCGATTTGCTGAACCAGTCATCAAGTATCTCCGCCGAGTTCTGGCCGGACACGTCAGCCGCGAATTCTCGGGTGTAGATATCGTTCTTGGAAGAAGTGTCGAATGCGGATACCCAACGTAGATAGCGTTCCGTCCTCGGCAGTTCCGCTGCGTTCAGAAAACGCTTCAGGTCACGAATGCGACTTCGTTTAAGTTCGGACGACGGCAGCAGGCCGGCCATTTTTGCGATCACGGACGTGCGAAGCGGCCGAGGTATCCGTTGATAGCGTTCGGCCAGTTTCATCGCCGCATAACGCTCATAACCGGCAAAACTTTCGTCACCGCCATCGCCGTTCAAAGCAACGGTCACGTGCTTGCGCGTTTCTTTTGCAACGTAGTAGGTCGGTATCGCGCTGGAATCCGCGTAGGGCTCGCCGTAGTGTTCGACCAGAACAGGCAGTACTTCCAAGGCGTTTGGCCTGACGACGAACTCGTTGTATTCGGCTCCAATGTGCTCCGCGACCCGCCGTGCATATTTCAGTTCGCTGTAATCCTGTTCTTCAAACCCGATCGAGAACGTCTTGACCGACCGGTCGGAAACCTCAGCCATCAGAGCCGCCACGATGGACGAATCAACGCCTCCCGACAGAAAGGCGCCAAGCGGCACTTCGGAAATAAGCCTTATCTTTGTCGCTTCACGAAGCAGGCGGGTCGTCTCTTCGATCGCCTCGGCCTCACTTATTTTTATCTTTTTGGAAAAATCAGGAAGCCAGTAACGGCGTGTTTCGACCTTGCCGTCCTTCCACCTCAGCCAATGGCCGGGCCTCAATTTTCTGATCGACCTGAACGCCGTCATCGGCGCCGGAACGCACAGGAATGAAAGGTAGTTATCTATCGCCCGCGGCTCAACTTCGCGCGACACATCCGGATGGGCAAGCAATGCCCGAAATTCTGAGCCAAAGATGATGCTGCCGTTCGGCTGATGTGAATATAGGAGCGGCTTTTTCCCGACGCGATCGCGGGCAAGAAAAAGTGTCTTTTCGCGCGTGTCCCAAATGGCTAATGCGAACATTCCTCGAAGATGATCGACGCACTCCGGTCCATACTCATCGTAGAGATGAATGACCGTTTCTGTGTCTGACTTTGTATAGAACCGATGCCCGCGCTTTTCAAGATCGTCGCGGACCTCTTGAAAATTATAGATCTCGCCGTTAAAGACTATCCATTTCGTACGATCTTCGTTATGAATTGGCTGCTGACCGCCGGCAATATCAATTATCGACAAACGCCTCATGGCAAGCGCAGCCCCGCCATCGATAAAAAAGCCGTCATCGTCAGGCCCGCGATGCATTATCGCGGCGTTCATTCGCTCGAGAACGGAACGGTCCGCCTCGGCCGCGGCTGTATTCACAAATCCGACTATCCCGCACATATGTTTGACTGCTACACGGCGTGTTCCCGAAAGCGGCTGCGCTTTATCAGCCGTTTGTTCTCCTTTCCTTCGAGATACAAGGTAATTCCGACCGCGATGAAAATAAACAGAAAGACCTGTATCTGTGTCCGCTGGCGATAGGCGGTACCGACATTGCCTTGAAAGATCGAATATGCAAGCACGAGCATCAGGCTGAACACCAGTACCGGAACCGACTTGCGAAGCCGGTGACGAACTGCGTAAACGATACCCGCCACCAGAAACGGCATCATCGACCACCACAGCAATACTTCCGGGAGTGTGATAGTTTGCCGGAAATTGGTCATCTCCCACGGAAAAGGAGCGAACATCAGGTACAAAAAGCCGATAGGCAAGGCTGAGATCGCCCCGGCGGGGGTAGATACATCTACATCCTCGCCAAACCCAGATTCGGCCGATTCCGCCAGGTCCTGGCGGCTGACCTGGATCCGTTCAAGGCTTCCAAACCGCTCGAAGTCGAGGCCCGCGTTTCTAATAACTCCCAGGTAGGTCAACCCGACGCCCAGAAGGATCAACACCGCCGCCCTCCGTGCCATTGACTGGACCGATTCCGTGACGCCCAT
>CAUJFK010000403.1 GCA_963169175.1 Acidobacteriota bacterium
TATTCACCGCGGCGGCCATGGGCTGCCTTTTCTGTTTGTTGTGCATGACCGTTTCTGCACAGCTGATCAATGAAGTGGATATTAATCCCGCTGGTGCGGATCAGCCGTGTGAGTATATTGAACTTCGGGGCACACCCGGAGCGATCATTGAAAACGTTCATTTCGTCGCCTTCGAGGGCGATGCAACGCCGTCCGGAACGGCGGATTTTGTAGTTACTTTTGGCTCACCCGGCCCGGCTTTTGGTTCAAATGGCCTGATCGTGCTTACGGGAACCGCAGCGTGCGGAGCACGAACCTATCCTCCGGAAACTACCCGACTGCAAACGACTTTACTTGATTCTCAAAATGGCCTCGAGAATGGGTCGATCTCCCTTCTGCTCATCAGTTCAGCCACTGCGATCACACCTTTAACCGACTATGACACGGACAATAACGGTACCCTTGAGGGCCTGCCGGTGGGGGCTACGATACTCGATGCGGTTGCCTGGACCGATGGCGGCGTCGGCGATCTCACCTACGGCGGCGTTACGCTGACTGCCATGGGCGGAACGATCGGCGCCGCGACCCGTTTTGTGAACAGTAACACCCCGCTATCCGCGGCGGCGTGGTATGCCGGTTCGCTTGTTGATACCAACGATTCGACGAACTACAGCCCAACGGTTCGAACACTAAACTTTCCGGCGGTCGGCGCCCTCACGCCGGGTGCTCCAAATCTTGGGACACAGGCCCGTGACGCTGCGGTCGATCTGAACGGCGATGTACTGACCGATTACGTTGTCACCCGCCCGGCAGGCGGTGTTGGCAGCCAGTTGACATGGCACACTCAGTTCAACGGCGGCAGCCCGTACTCGACAAGGGACTGGGGCGTTTCAGGCGATCAGGTCGTAGCCGGCGATTTTGATGCGGACGGCGTCGATGATATAGGCGTATACAGGTCGTCGGACGCGACGTTCTACATTCTATACACCGCAACCATGACAATGCGGGTCGAGCCTTTCGGACAGGCTGGGGACGATGCCCGCGTGGTCGGTGATTATAACGGAGACGGGCGCGACGATATCGCTCTCTACCGCTCGGGTTCGCCCAGTACGTGGTATTACAAGACGTCTGGCGGTGGAAATTACAATTCGATTCCGTGGGGCCAAAGCGGTGACTTCCCGTCACCCGGCGATTATGACGGTGATGGAAAGAACGATTTTGTCGTCCAACGCGGCGAGGGCGGTGTTGGCCGTTTCTATCTACGCTTTGCCAACGACACGTTCGATACCCGCACACTCGGGCTCGCAACCGATCAGATCGTGCCCGGCGATTATGATGGCGACGGCAAAACCGACCTCTGTGTGGTACGGGACAATTCAGGTGGATTCCTTGATTGGGAATTCCGTTCCAGCCTGACCGGAGCGAACGTTATCGACGAGTGGGGCGTTGCCGCCACTGATTTCATCGCCCAGGGTGATTATGACGGTGATGGCAAGACCGATTACACGGTCTGGCGTCCGGGCTCGCCTGGAACGTTCTACACAATGACCGTCGGCGACCGCCGCATCTTCAATAAGTTGTGGGGTGAAACGGGCGATACACCCGTTGCCCGATTCAATACTTATTGAGGTCGCGTTATCGACCGTGAATTCTACACGGCGATCATGGCTATGTAAAAACAAAAAAGCTGCCTTCGCTGGCAGCTTTTTTGTCGTATCAGACGCAAGAGGCCTTACAGATACTTTCCAACGACCTTGGCGATGGCTTCGCGTGAGACCGCACCAACAATTCGCTCCTGCTCCTGTCCGCCCTTGAACAATATCAATGTCGGAATGCCGCGAATGCCGTATCGCTGCGGCACATTCTGGTTGTTGTCCACGTCCATCTTGAAGAACGACGCCTTACCGTTATACTCCTCGGCTACCGCCTCGACCGACGGAGCGATCATGCGGCACGGGCCGCACCATTCTGCCCAAAAATCCACCAACACGGGCTGGTCCGATCCAAGCACCGTCGTCTCAAACTCCGAATCCGTAACTTCCTTAGCAAAAGTTGCCATCTTATATCTCCTATATAATTGCAAAATTATATCTTACGCCTATCATGTATCGCAAAATCCCGAACCGACAAAGTCAGTGAGCCGGATCAATACCTCGTTCTCCTATTGTAACCATATTAGTTACAGTTGTCAATAGGGAATTTTCGACGATGTAGTGCTCAACTTAAATTTTGTTCTTTGCGTTTCTTTGCGGGGAATTGGCTTAAGTCACGCAAAGCGCCCCAAACTAGGTTCGAATCTGACCGCGCAGAATGATATTGCGAGCGTTTCGATCTGATTCGTACATTTCGCGGACGGCGAAGCCGAAGACCTGACCACGAAATGTACGAAACAAGAGGCCGAAATTCACGAAATTAGATCTCTACCTCGTAAGACTACTCAGATCAGCCACTTTATGCGGCCAGCGATTTGCCGAGCGAGGCTTTTAGCGTTATATCGGTAGCGGCCAGGGCACGGCTGACAGGACAGCCTTTTTTGACCTCTTCGGCAACCTGAGTAAAATCTTCGGACACAATGCCCGGAACCTCGGCCGCGGTCGAAAGGTCGATCCGGTTGATCTTAAACCCCGCGTCGTCCTTGCCAAGAAACACCTTCGCCTCGGTCCTTATGCTGCTCGCCGGTGTGCCCCGTTTTTCGAGCGCCGCACCCAGGGCCATTGAGTAGCACCCTGCCAGCGAAGCGCCTAACAGTTCTTCGGGATTCGTTCCCGGCTCATCTTCAAACCGTGTCGAAAATGAGAACGGGCCCTCGAACAGTCCACTTCCCAACGCGATCTTGCCTTTTCCTTCCTTCAATCCGCCGTCCCATTCTGCATTTGCTTTTCGTTCTGCCATTTTCTTTTCCTCCTTGTTTGATCAGCCTATTCTTGCCGTGGGAGAGTTCGGTCAAGGTCCTTCTCCGATCCTGACCACGATCTTGCCAAAATGCGAGCCGCTTTTCAGATATTCGAGCGCCTCTTTAACCTGGTGAAATTCGAAACTGCGGTCGATAACCGGCCTTAGTTTGTTGGCGGAGATGGCCCGGTTCATATCCTCAAACATTCGGCGCGAGCCCGTAAAGATGCCCTGAAGCCGTATCGACCTCATAAAAACCGGTGTTGGGTTGAACGCGTCGCCCCCGGTCAGTGCTCCTATCATCGCCACATGCCCGCTGATCCTTGTCGCATTGACGGACCGCTGAAGCGTACCCGCCCCGCCGACTTCGACCGTATGGTCAACACCCTTCCTTTCGGTCAGATCCAGGACAGCCTTGTCCCAGTTTTCTATCTCACGGTAATTAACCGTTCCGTCAACACCAAGATCCGTCAGTTTCCCGATCTTTTCATAACTGCCGCTTGTCGAAAAAACCCGTGCTCCCGCCATTTTCGCGAACTGAATGGCGAATATAGACACGCCTCCGGTACCGAGCGTCAATACGGTTTCGCCCGGCTTTGTCCGTCCGGATTCAACCACGGCATGCCAGGCGGTCAATGCCGCGCATGCAAGTGTTGCGGCCTCTTCGTATGAAAGATGTTCCGGAATTCGAACAACGGATTCCTCGCTAAACGAGCCATACTCGCGGAGGACGCCGTCCCACTGTGCCCCGGCGCCGAGGGACGATCGACGCTTTTCTTCGCTCGATCCGCCGTCGAACCAGCGTTGAGCAAAAATGGGCATCACGCGGTCGCCAACGCGCCATTTCGTCACCGCATCACCAATCGCGACGACCTCGCCGGCGCCGTCAGAGAAAGGGATCGCGGGCCGCTTCATTCGGGGATTGTAGGTGCCCTCGATAACCATGAGGTCACGGTAATTCACCGACGCCGCATGGAACCGCACGAGGACCTCGTCATCGCCCGGTGGGTCGATGTCGCGCTCGGCAATCCGCAGGTTTTCGATCCCAAATTCATCTACCTCGTAAACTTTCATTGATCCCACGAAAACGTTCGCTTTTTTATATTATACACCGCAGAGAATGCTCCCCCTGCTTACCTGCTCTCAAATGACGCGACTTTGAAATATTTTGCGCGACCTATTTGTGCACTTTGTGTCTTCCCTTCGTGTGCTTTGTGTTTAGGCTTCTTCCTTTCCACCAAACACCGCATATGCGATGCCGGCCGATCATTGCAGTAGCCTTAAGACCGTTAAACCAAACTGATATGACCGCAGATAAATGCTGATCAACCCCGATGCCAACACCCACAACGGTGCAGACAGGCCAACGTTGTAAATGCCGCTATGAAAATATGCAAATACCCGCAGTCCCATCAGTTTTTCTCCCCTTGTTCGCCCGAAGCTTCCCATGTTCGAAATCTGCCCCTTGTTCGCTGAACCAAATACCTGCCCACTCAAGACTTTGTAACAATTATCACTACAGATCAGGCCAAATTTTTTATGGCTTTTCCTGCTCGATAACCTCAAGCACACTTTGAAGCGTGTGCCGCGAAAGTGTTTCCGCCACCGACCTGTCGATCTGCTTCTGCAGATTACACAGGACCGCTTCAATGTTTCGGCCTACCGGACAGTTCCGGTCAGGCGGCTTTCCGTGCAGTGCGAAGACCTCTCCGCAAGAAACCGCCCCATACACTTCAGCCAGTGTGATCTGGTCCGGGCTTCGGCCGAGCTGCGTTCCCCCGGCGGCACCGGTCTGCGATTCGACCAGTTCGGCCTGTGCCAACTGCCCCAAAAGACGGCGGATAACAACGGGATTGGTATTTACACTACAGGCGATCTTCTCCGATTTGATCTTTTCGCCCTCATGCCGCGCAAGCACCGTCAATACATGCACCGCCATTGAAAACTGACTATTCGCCGCCATAACTGTAACAATCTTAGTTACATTTCATGTTTCTGTCAAGCGGATCAATTCAGAAAACCGCACATCAGTAAGGGAGGCCCGCACGTTAGCAGGGGCTTAGATCATTGCGGATGCCCGCACGTCAGTAAGGGCGTAGATCCGTGACATGGCCCAGGCTAACTATGACAGTTCACTAACTGTCACAGCCCGTACCGCAAACTAAGCCGAACCTGTTTTCATTTAACTATCTGAACTATGGCATTCAGTATGAAACAACTTACCGGCCTGCTGCTCATCGGGCTTTTGATTCAGGTGCCGCTCAGCTTCGCACAGGAAAAGATCAATCGTTACGAGGTGGAAATACTCGCCAACCCAAGCCCGGGAAAGAAGGACACGAGACAGGTAAACGCGGTGATGATGTTCGAACCCGACTCGGTGAAGATCCAGTCGCGGCGGACGGGCAAGTATTTCAAAGAGTTCAAATATACCGACATCCGCTCGGCCGAACATTCGTATTCAAAAAAGCCGTTCTATTCGTTGTCGCTAGGCACAACGATCGTGCTAACGGCGTTGACCGGTATTCCATTCTTCCTGCTGCCGCGAAAAAAGGAACGGCACTGGCTGACGATCGTGACCGACAATGATTTTGCGGTAATGAAGGTCGAGAACGACAACTACCGAATGATCAGAAATGAGTGCATTGTCCGAGAGATAAAGATCATTGATATTCGCGAAGACAAGCGGTAGCGTCAGGCCAGCTCCCGAAGGCGATCGAGCGAGCCGCTGGCTATCAGTGGAAAAACTCGAACTCGAGGATCGTCCGGGAAATTTGCCGCGGCAAGCGAGTCACAAATTATCACAGACGCCTGATCAATTCCCTTTCGCCAGCCGTGATCGCTTGTCAGGCGGGCAACGAAACTGTCAGGTTCGATCTGGGCTGCCATCAGGAACAATTTGGCGAGGGCAATAAATTTTCCCCAGCCGGAAACTATCGCGATCAGTTCATCGGCTGCCGGCCGCGTTTTACCGGTCAGCGATCCGGGCACCGAGTTCGCGTCGAGGAAGATGCACTGCGTTCCGCCCGGCAAAATTTGGCCAAGCTTTTCTCGTTCGTCGAACATAGCCGCGAGCGTTGGCCCATTACACGCCGGTTTCTCGGCAAATTCCTCAAATGTAATGCCATCCGCTTCAATACCCGTCGCCCGCCTGATCTCTTCGATCACGATCGAGCGGAGGCCAACGTCCGATTCAATCAATAAAAAGCCCTGCCGCCTCTCGGCCGAAAGCCGTTCCCGCAGATGATCTTCGATCTCGAGCAGCGAATATCCCGCAGCCTCGGCCTGCTCGAAATGCCGCGAAAAGATCTCGTCAAGACGCGGCCTGTCTCCGGATCCAGCAGCGACGAAGACCCCGCGTCCCTGTTTGAACTCAACTATCCCTTCGGCCGCAAGTTCGCGAAACGCGGCTGAGACCGTGTTCTGATGGATCTTGAATCGCCGCGCCAGCTCGCGCGTGCTCGGAAGTTTTTCGCCAAGCAAGAGGTCGCGGCTGGCCACACCAAGCCGAACCTGGGTCGCAATCTGCTCGCGAATTGATACTTCAGAATTTCGTGAGATCCAAAGTTTCACTTTGCGGAAGTTTACCTGAGCAGCCGGTCCTTCCTCAACCGACGCTGCCGGAACCTGAAGGAGAAGATGCTTGTTCATCTGACTCTGCTTGGCCTTCATCTTATTCAGTGGTAAACCGCTATCTACCACTGAAGAACTAGAAAAGATCAGAATTGGGGACAAGGACGAGGATCTCTGAAAACTTTGATCGGCTCCGTAAGAGAGGCATTTTTGAACGCGAATCAGGCTGATCTCTATCCTAAATTCTTTCAAACATCCTCTTGCGAGTGTGCATGACGGCCAATAAAAAGGCTGCCCCTTCAGACAGCCTCAACTTGATTATGATCGGGATACGTTTTACTTACCCGGTATTTTTATCTCACGGCCTGCTCCGAGAACTGAATTTGGCAGCAGTCCGTTGTACTTTGCGACCTCGGTCGGATCGGCGCCGTGGCGGGCGGCGAGTTTAGCAACCGTATCGCCGGCCTGCGCCTTGACCACCTGCATTCCGCTTCCGCCCGTGATGGGGACGTTTGTCGGCCGCGTATAGGCGATCGTATTGATCTTGTTCGCGTTAACCGGAACAAAAACCTTTCCGCTCGGCTGTTTCATTCCGGGGTTTGCGGCCATCAGTTCGCCCACGCCTACACCGGTCCGATTGGCGATCGTTTGCCAGGTTTCGCCTCGGACCGAGTTTGCCAGCGTGCTGTTATTGATCCTCGATGCCGGAATTCGCTTGAATACCGCAACTACTTCGTTCGCTTTGCCGGGCGGCACATTGATCACATACGGCTCCGGCGGCGTTGTGTTGCTGCGTAGGTGCGGATTCAGATAGCGAAGATACTGGACACTGGTATCCGAAGCCTGAGCGAGAATGTTCAAGTTCGTCGAACCCGGAACGCGGATCCTGTCATAAAGCAGCGGCGGTGCCGGCCGAACGTGGCCAAACCCATACTGCCCCGGATTGTTCGCGATCAAAATGGTCGCAAGGATATTCGGAACGTAATTTCTGGTCTCACGCGGCAGATAAGGATACGCCGCCCAGAAGTTTGATGTACCGGCACGGCGAATGGCACGATCAACGTTGCCCTCACCGCAGTTATAGGCAGCCATTGCCAGTTCCCAGTTACCGCCGTAGCGGTTTGCAAGAAACTTCAAATAACGCGCCGAAGCCCGAGTGGCCTCATCAAAGCTATTGCGCTCATCAACATAGGCCGTCCGCTGCAGGCCGTACCGTGCCCCGGTTCCCGGAATGAACTGCCACAGGCCGGAGGCCGCCGCCCACGAAAGTGCTGTCGGTTTCCAGGTACTTTCGACCTGGCCGAGCCATGCAACATTCTCCGGCACGCCTTCTTCGCGAAAGATCCGGCGGGCCATTCGCATGAACATCCCAGAGCGATAGAGCCCGATCTCCATTGTGGAGTGGCCGCGCCCGCGATAATAATTGATGTACTGTTGGATCATCGGGTGGACCTGAAAGGAAAACCCGAGTGATCTGTTCGATACCGCGACCTGAATGTATTGATATTGCGCCTGGGCCTCAGGGTTAGATTCGACCTCCTGTTCTTCGGGCGTCAATTCTAATTTCGCCAGTTCATCACGCGGCGAAGGCTCAAAACCCTGCTCATTGAAGCCGATGATCGCATCCGCCGGTGCCTGTGCTCCGGCCGGAGTATTACCATTGACCGCAACTGCTGATGCCGATGGCTTTAATGTCTTTGTTATTGCTGCAACGTCGTCCGCCAGCTTCATATCGGCGTCATTCCATTTCCACTGGCAGGTGGCGGAAAGACTCCTGATCTGCGGCGGTTGGCTGGCGTTAGGAAACTCGATCCGGTAGATGGTCTCGATCAACTGGCTATAGCAGCTTTGAAGCGACTTATCGCGTTGAATGTCGAGCGTCGACATCAGGAATGTCTCGACGGACCTGTCGAACGCGGCGCCTGAATCAGAACGCCGGTTTGCCTTTAGGGCTACCATTCCTTCATGAAAATTCCGGCCCGAATCGTCAAGGACCTTCCTGATCGAATCCTGGACCTGCTGAACGGCCGGCGGGACGTTTTCATTGCCCGCCGCCTGGCCAAAGGCCGCGACGCCAAAAAATACGGATATAAGTGCAAACACAGGGATAACCCTGAAAATAGATCTCGTCATCAAATTTCGTCTATACTCCTCGTCACATCTAACTCGAAGGGTTAGGGCGAACTTTGTACGACCGCCTGTTGGCCTGTCGCTCAATTTAAGGTTGCGGCACCTCCAGTAGGCCTGGAGGGCCATGAAAAACGCAAATTGCGATTATCTACAGTTCTAACGCTCCCAAGCCGAAAAAGTTCCTGAGTTTGTCGTTAGATCTCTCGCGCCGGGTCGCAATTGACCCATCTTAATCTATCACGGAGCCGTCTCTCGGTCAATGTTTTAGGGCATAGCCCTTCGCACCCGGCGCCCGGCCGTCGATCCCGGATCATGCGGCCTTTCGTGCGTGTTTCGTCGGCTGTTTGGCCTCCAGAAGTGCAGTCGCAAAGACCTCGCTGACATTCTCTACGAAAACAAAGTTCAAATCGTCCCTGACTTCCTGTGAAAGGTCTTCCAGGTCACGTGCATTTGGCGCCGGCAAAATGACCGTCTTGATCTTTGCCCGTCGGGCTGCGAGCAACTTTTCTTTGACTCCGCCCACCGGGAGCACGTTGCCACGCAATGTGATCTCGCCCGTCATCGCAACGTCTTTACGGACCGGGCGGCGAGCAAGCACTGAAACCAGCGCCGTTGCCATTGTAATTCCCGCGCTCGGGCCGTCTTTCGGAATTGCCCCTTCCGGCAAGTGGATATGGATATCGTAGTTTTCCAGCACCTCGTCCGGAATTCCAAGTTCCGCTGACCTTGCCTTTGCATACGAAAATGCCGCCTGGGCCGATTCCTGCATAACCTCGCCCAATTGGCCGGTCAGCATCAGCTTTCCCTTGCCCTTGGTTTTTATCGCCTCGATAAACAGGATATCGCCGCCTACCGCGGTCCACGCAAGGCCGGTTACCGTCCCGATCTGGTCCTTTTTCAGGGCGCCCTCCATGAAGATCTTCGGGCTTCGCAGGAAATCTTTTAGATTTTCAAGGGTAACGCGCATTGGCTTGAACCCGTCGGCCGACTCAGCTTTTCGCCGCGCTACCTTCCGGGCAACCTTGCCGATCTCGCGTTCGAGATGCCTCAAACCCGCTTCCTGCGTGTATTCGGTGATCATTTTCAAGATCGCCTTTCGATCGAATTTAACATCGTCCTTTGCAAGGCCGTTCTCTTCGATCTGCTTTGGTATCAAGTGTCGCCGGGCGATCTCGTATTTCTCTTCCTCGGTATAACCGGAAAGAATGATGATTTCCATCCTGTCGCGCAGGGCAGGCTGGATCGTATCGAGCATATTCGCCGTGGTCATGAACATCACGTTCGAGAGATCGAAGGTCACGCCAAGATAATTGTCACGGAATGAGGAATTTTGCTCGGGATCGAGCACTTCGAGCAAGGCCGAGCTTGGATCGCCGCGGAAATCAGCTCCGACCTTGTCGATCTCATCGAGCATAATAAGCGGATTATTTGTT
>CAUJFK010000404.1 GCA_963169175.1 Acidobacteriota bacterium
GCTGAACCTGTCGGCCAGAACGAACATCCCGTTCTGGATGCCGACACAGAACGCACCAGTGATGGACGCCCTGCTAAGCCTCGCATTTAGCCTGGCCAGCAGCACCGAAACCGCCCGGAACTAGCCCAGTTCCGGCATTGATAAGAAGAGAGACTGTCTTTACCGGCAGTCTCTCTTTTTGTCGAGTTTCAGTTGGAAGTTGCGAATAAGTGCCGGAAAAAGGGATGTTTGAAAAATGCCTTTGACATCCTCACTGTTAATGCCGAATCTTGTTCATCTGATTCGGTATTCTTCTTCGTCTTCTTCCGTGGTAAGTGGCTACCAACCCCGCAAGAAGATGAAAGCGATCACGTCGAGGGCATCATCAGCCGTTAAAATGTGGAATTAGCTCTTTCCATCACGCTTCAAGTATGACCTGTGCTATTGCATGATCGCGAGTATGCGAGATCGAAAGATGTGCCCTGACCGCTCCTAGTTCGGCCATCAATCGGGCTGCTTCATTGGCCACGTGAAGATTTGGGACGCCTTCCGCGTCCGAAATGACCTCGATATCCGTCCATGCCAGCTTTCCACGCCAGCCGGTTTTTAACGCTTTTAGAAAGGCTTCCTTGGCCGCAAACCGTGCCGCGTAGCTTTGGTACGCCGCGGCGCCTTTGCTTTCGCAATATGCTCGTTCGCCTGCGGTAAAAACGCGTTCGGCAAAGCGCGCGGTTCTAGTCATGGAATCGCGTATGCGATAGACTTCCACTATGTCGATGCCGATAGAAACGATCATGCCGGATGATGAGATTCTAACCGATGCGGGCTTTTATTGGCGAGAGCGCCACGGCGTAAAAGTGCTTGTTTCGCGTGGATTGGAAGAAGCGGGTTTTGCCAACGGCTTTTCGACGCGGCTGGGCGGCGTTTCATCGATCCGGTCAGTCGTGCCAGCGACGATGGATGCATGTGTCGTGGACGGCGACCTCAACTTGGCCGGTTTCGATGAAGATCCGGCCGAGAATATCTTTGAGAATCGGCGGCGATTCCTCACGCTATTTGCTGGCAATTACGAGCTAACCTCAGTGTGGCAGGTACATTGCGATGACGTGAAGACCGTCGCATCGACGGCGGACGCCGAACGTACAGAAGACCGTGCCGACGCCATCGTCTCAGATCTGCCAGGAATTCTTGCCGGTGTAAAAACAGCGGATTGTGTACCGATACTTCTTGGTGATCCCAAGAACCGGGCATACGCGGCCGTGCATTCGGGCTGGCGCGGCACATCAAAGCTGATCGCGCGCCGAGCGGTCCAAATAATGCACGACACCTACGGCAGCGATCCGGCCGATCTTATCTGCGCAATAGGGCCCGCGGCACTTTGCGGCAATTATGAGGTCGGCGCGGATGTGATCGAGTCCATTTCGCAAACCTTCCGAGACCACGAACGCTACTTTACACCAACCCGCGAAGGGCATGCTTTGGTCGATCTTCATCTAGCAAACGAAGATCTACTCGCAGACTCAGGCGTAAACCGAGCCAATATCTTCAAGGCCCCATTATGCACAATGGAGCGTACAGATCTGTTCTTTTCATATCGCGTCGAGAAAGCTAAATATGGACGTACCGGCCGGTTGATGTCAGTGATCGGGTTGGCCTAGCCGTGGTCGTTCACGTTCGCCCTACGATATCAGCGAACGGCGGCGGTCAATATCAATTCCTTATTCTTTGGTGCGTAGCACACTTCTTCGGTACAGGCTTGATATTGAACCACAGCCCTTACCGCCAACTTGCCGCCCTTAAAGCCTTTCGGGACCGTAATGCTGAACGGAATGATCACCTTGCCTTCATAAACATTCAATTCGGTTTCTGAGAATTGAAACTTGCGGTCGGTGCCTTCGGGGTACTTGACCGAAATGGGCCTCAGCCCGGCTGTATCGATGCTGACAGAAGTCGGGATGGCGTATTCGCTGTTCGGTTTGCTTGAGTTTACGTGGAGGCCATCGGGAATATCTATGACAATGATCCCCTTCACGATAGAACCGCGCGATACAGCACTACGGGCAAAATTTCCCTTGACCGTTTGCCCGGCAGCCGGTAGAAAACTCACGAAAAATATAGCAAAAGATAGAATGATCGGATTGCGATACTGCATAACAATTCGAATTAGATGCGGGAGGTAGTTCAGTTAAGTAGGAAGCTGTCGATCATGTGATCGGCTTTCGACCGGAAATCATCCTGGTACTCGGGGAGAAGATCGACCACGAGCTGATATATGCCGCCGGTTCCCTCAAGGATCTTGTAGTAACTCTCAAGCGGAATCCCATCCAGCAGCCGCTTAGTAACAATGGTAGCGCATTTGTGGCCGCCGATGATACCAATATCTTCTGAGATCAGTTCCGATACACCGGTCTTTGCCTGCTTCGCTGCCTGGTTCACGGACGTGCCCGGCAGGCGGCGAAGTTGCGCGGTCGCGCGCCGAACACGGTTGGCCTCACCTTCGCCGAATTCTTTTGAATAGGCCGAAAATAGAAGTCCATCAGGCGGATCGACGATCGAAAGAAAACCGTCCGGCTTTGAAAGAGAATACTCGGGCGTTTCCACCTCTTCGGCTTCAAATGCCTTTGCGGCGTTGCGTTTTATCCTTGTCGATGCCCATGCCATGATGCCGACAAGTATGAGGCCGGGAATAAGAAATTCCATAATATTTATAGCTTGGCGATCTGAACGAGATTCGGTTCCTGCTTTGCCGCCAATTGTCCGCAAGCCGCATATATATCGCGACCGCGCGGCGTGCGGACGTAAGCGGAGACGCCGCTTGATTCAAGAATCGCTTTGAATCGCTTTACCTGTTCGGGGGTTGAGGGCTGATAATCCAATTGCTCCGCGGGGTTATGCGGAATCAGGTTGACCTTTACCTTTCGTAAATTATGCTTTTGAATCAGGCCAGCCAATTCTTCGGCCTGAGCGTCCGAATCGTTTACGCCGCCAAGCAGCACGTATTCAAAAGTGAATCGCTCACCACGCTTGAGCGTTTTTTCAAAAGACTTCGCGGCCGAGAGCAGTTCGTTGATGGGCCAGCGTTTGTTGACCGGCATTATCCGGTCGCGCAGCTCATCGTTTCCCGCCGAAAGCGAGATCGCCAGATTTGGCCGCCGCTCCAATGCGGCAAATTCATATATCTTTGGCACAACACCGGCGGTTGAGACCGTAATGCGGCCCGGCACAATGAAAAGGCCTTTTTCATCAGCCATGATCTCGATCGCTTTGGAGAGATTCTTGAAATTCATGAAAGGCTCACCCTCGCCCATCGCTACAAGGTTCGTTCCGTGCGGTGTTTCACCGCCCACGCCGTAAACGTCATTTAGAACAAGTATGATCTGTTCGATTATCTCGCCCGTAGTCAGGTTTTTTAACAGCCCCAGCTTTGCCGTCAGGCAAAAATCGCAGTCCAGGGCACAGCCGGATTGGGATGAGAAACAGATC
>CAUJFK010000405.1 GCA_963169175.1 Acidobacteriota bacterium
TTCGATCCGCCAAATCCGTGTTCAAATTGCTCCTTTCATGGCGTCGATCACAGTTTTCAGACATCCTCAAGGCTCAAGTATCGGCCTTTCGCATTTATGGTACGAAACGGCCCACGTTTTGCAACTTCAGGGCAAACGACCAATTCTGCCGTTGTCCGGAAGCTTAGCATCCAGCTACTTTCTTGAAGCCGCGTACGCGGCCGAGATCGCTATATCAAATGCTGCGAATTCGTTTATCGTGCGGAGCTCAGGTCATTGTTATAGAACATCTGATAGATCCTATAATTCGCCATAACCTTATAAACATAATCCTTGGTCTGTGAGAAGGCAATTTCCGGCACATATCGGTCGGGCGAATCGGAACGTGAGCGGTTGATCCACCGGCGGATGTTATCTTCGCCGCCATTGTAACTGCCGGCGACGGCATGCGGTTGGCCGGGGAAGAGCCTGAAAAGATCGGCTGTGTATTGTGAACCAAACAGGATCGCGGTCGACGGAGAGTAAAGCTCGTCCTGATCGAGACCATTTCGCCCGAGGCCGGCCGCGACCTTGTTCGATGTGGTAGAGATGAACTGCAGCATTCCACGGGCAGCTGCGTTCGATTTAATGTCCGGGCGATAACGCGATTCCTGCCTGACGATCGAGAGTAGAAATCGCGGATCGACATTTCGCGGGACAGCAAATTTACCGAATGCCGCCCGATACGGCGTCGGATACAGCAGGCCGATCTGGTCGGACGCGATCAGTTCGATCTGATAATCGGCCGGTACCGAACGCCATAGCGGTTCGGCAAAGGCGACGGCCTTATAACCGCGATCACCGCGCATATTCATAATCGCGATCGTATAGCCAAGATCGCCCGAGATCGGGGCTGGCCGCGATGCTTCAAATTCCGGAGCGGCCTCACCATACAGGCCCAGAAAGGCAAGCCTCTCGCCGATCGAAGTGTGCAGATTCGCGGCCACCGATGGCAGGGCACCGGGAGTTACCTTAGCAATATCAATGAGCTCGAATTTTGGAGGCGAATTGTATCCCGGCAGGGTTGCGTAGATGTTCTTAAGCGTTGCAAGGAGCCGGTCCTTCTCAGTCTGAACGATCGTCAGCCGCAGGGCTGCTTGTACATTTTGACGGCTGAACTCACGATCTTTCGATTCGATGGAAAGAGAGGGCAGTTTGTTACCCACGGCAGTTTTTGCGGCCACGTTATTCGCGAGGTCCCGCAGACGCTCGGTGGCGCGGCCGCCGTAGTATTCATTTCGCCCATCGGGAATGCTCAGATAGGTATCTATGGCGGCGGCAAAGTTTCGCTCCTGTTCAAGGGCGTATCCGCGGAGAAACGTAACTTCCGCCCGTGTTGTTCCGCCCGGCACGGCTGCTCCGCCAAGTTCCGGCATTGTCAGCAGGCGGTCAAGTGCCGCAAGTGCCGCCGGCCAATCATTCTTTGCAAGGTGTATGCGTGCTTCAGCAAATGTTCCCAGTGCCTCGCCAAGTTTCCCGCGAAATACTTCCTGCATTTTCGCGCTCCATTTGAGGGCATCGGTCTCTTCGTCCTGGTCACGGAGGATGTCGATGATGTTCAGATAAGCTCGATCGAGCCGGTCATCGGCGGCGTACTTTGCGATAAAGTCCTGATACCTGCGGATGCCTTCGTGATGCTTGCTCACGCGGGCATACGCATTTGCTGCCTGGAGCAGGGCATCGCGGCTTACAGGATGTTCCGGAAATTGTTCCAGGACACGTTCGAACCACCGGATGGCTTCGGAATAGTTGGCCTCCTGTGCAAAACTGCGCCCGGTCTGATAAACGGCGTCGGGTACGGAGGTACTTTCCGGATGATCCTGGATGATCGCTGCGTAGTGGAGACGGGCGTCCGTAAAATCCCGATTAAACTGGTAGATCGAAGCACGGCTAACATGTTCTGAATCGTCCAATTTTGGCGCCGTTCCGGCCGTTGCGTTGGGCCCAATATCCAATCTATCGAGTCCCCTGACCGCGGCAAGGGCAATATCGTCCGGCTGCGCGGCATTGGCGGTCGTTGTGATCAATGTTGCAAACGCATCACGTGCGGCGGCCGTATCGCCGGCGGCAATGAGCGCACGGGCGAGAAATAGCTGATCTTCGCGCGCTGTCGGGTCCTGGGCCTTGCTGGCAGGAAGCAAGGTTCCGGCGGCAAGGGATTCGAAGTCTCTGATCGCCATTGCAAAATTACCGGATTCGAACCAGCTTCGAGCGCGCCGGTTCCGGGCGGCCTCGGCGACGAGGACATTGGGTTCAAATGCGGTGATCTCATCCAGGTATGTTCGTTCGAGCATCAAATTGCCCGATGCCCGGGCAATGGCCGCAAGGTGAAACAAGGCGTATGGCGTCAAGATCGAGCCGCGTTTAATGTTTGCCAGAAACCATGCAGAAGCTGCTGCAAGATCGCCTGACCTCTCGCTGATGCGGGCGGCAAGATAGTCGAAGTCATTGGCGGTGAATGATCGTGGATATTTCTGTTCGAGATCTCGCAGTGCCGCCAGTGCGTCGGAGTGTCGCTCCTGTTCGGCCGCTGAACGGATCGACGCCTGGAGTTCGTCGGCCGTTTGCGGGTAATAGGCAGGAGCGAGAGCAAATAACGATGCGAGCAGGAAAAGATACTTCACTGACGGCAATTTTAGCTCTAAATAGGAAAGAAAAAAAGAGAAGCCGTGGGAAGACTCCTCCAAATGCGGTACACGCTAAGGATGCCGGCTCAACGTCCGGCCATGCTGTCCCGAACCGGGACAACGCTTAGGGGAACATCTTCTTCTGCTCCAAATTTGTACGAGACCAGTCCGTCGCCGGTATAGACATACCAGCTTCCCTTGCGGAATAGGACAAGGTCAACGATGCCGTCGCGGTCAACATCCGATGGTACGGGGCGGCCGCCGTCGAACCCAAATTCCATCTGCTCGCGTTTTCCCGTATCACTGTCGATGTAGTGCCAGACGCCGTCGCGATAGACGGCAAGATCTGCCTTTCCGTCGTCGGTATAATCGGCCGGAAGCAAAAGGTCGGTGCCCGCAATGCCAAATTCGAAAGTCGTTACTTTCCCGGTTTCGCTGCTTTGGATATACCAGCGATTCTCTGATGGCCGGAATATCGCAAGGTCCGCACGCCCGTCGCCATCATAATCGGCGGGGACAGGAACATCTCCGGCAATACCGAAGATCGACAGGTCCGTTGACCAGCCGCGTGTGGATAGAAGCTTCTGCCACATTCCGTTATGCCAAATGGCCGGATCGGCAAGCCCGTCGCCATCGTAATCGGCATTTGCAATGGCCGGGCGGCCCTTGAATTGCGGAACGCTTGCCAGCAGCGTCGAACCGTCAGAGCTTCGGCGTATGGTGAACAGGCGCGATGTTTTTTCAAAGGTGCCTGCATCCGGCACACCGTCGCCGTCAAAATCGTTGGTAAAATATTCGCCGGCCGCGGTGCTTGCCGAAACGGCCACGGGTGTATTCTGCGAGATAATGCCGACGCCGCGGCGAAGTACTGTGAACGACGGATCTTTCCCAGCCTTTTGGGCCGAACCGGCCAATGCGGTTATCAGGACGAGGCAAAGCGAACTTAGCCCGATGGCTATGTCCTTTGGTTCAAAAATGGCCTTCCGGCGTTCCGATTTCGGGTTTGTACTGAAAATACAGTTGTCCTCTAACTATGTATCGACGCGGGAAAGGCGCCGTTTTTGCCGAACTATTTTGTTATGTCCACTTAATACTGACAATTGCCGCTTGCTTCCTGTAAAATCCACCTTTTAGGTACAAAGGAAGAATCCGATGTGTTTAGATCTATGGCGGCAAGAATATTGAGCGGAAAGCCGATTGCCGAGGCGATAAAGGCGGAAGTGGCCGAAGAGGTCATACGACTGCAGGCACAAGGTGTGCGGCCCGGTTTGGCCGTGGTTCGGGTGGGTGACGATCCGGCCTCGGCGGTCTATGTTGGCAGCAAGGTCAAAACATCGGAAGAACTTGGTATAAAGTCTGAACACATCCATCTGCCGGCAACCGCGTCGCACAATGAGGTAATTGGAATTGTTCGCGAACTGAACCTGCGAGACGACATAGATGGAATATTGGTCCAGTTGCCTTTGCCGCCGCAGGTTGACGCGAGTGCCGTTCTGGAAGCGATCGACCCGCGGAAAGATGTTGACGGATTTCATCCGATAAACGTCGGCCGGTTAAGCCTTGGCGAAAAAGCCCTGGCCCCGTGCACACCGACAGGCGTTATCGAGATCTTGAAAAGATCCGATATTCCGATTGCGGGCAAGCACGCCGTTATCGTCGGTCGCAGCAATATTGTCGGCAAGCCGATGGCGATGCTGTTTTTGAAAGAGAACGCGACCGTGACCATTTGTCATTCGCGAACTGCCGATCTGCCGTCCGTCACACGGCAAGCTGATATTCTGGTGGCCGCCATCGGGCGTGCCGGATTTATTCGCGGCGAGCATATTCGCGAGGGTGCAACGGTCGTTGATGTCGGTATCAATAACGTGTCTGATCTCGACTTTGCCGCCGAACTATTTGCACCGGAAGATATGGAAAAGCGGCTCAAGGCTATCGAAAATCGCGGGTTTACGCTTGTCGGCGATGTCAATCCGCGCGAAGCGGCCGAGAAAGCTTCAAGCTTTACACCGGTACCCGGCGGAGTCGGGCTTTTGACGGTGGCGATGCTGATGAAGAATACGGTCGAAGCAGCAAAAATGAGGAGAGAGGTTTAACCACAGAGACACCGAAGACACAGAGAAGATCAAGAATAAATATCCGAATTTAATGGCCTCTGGTAGCCAAGTTGTCCGAGTGCATGGGTAGGCTGACCCTTTAACTCGGTGCTTTCGGTGTCTCTGTGGTAAAGATCAATTATGAACTTTGAAGAATATCAAACGGCGGCAGGCAGGACGGCGCTTTATCCTCGGCGGATGAGCAATCTTGAATACCCGACACTTGGCCTGACAGGCGAGGCGGGCGAGGTGGCGAACATAGTTAAAAAGATCCAACGCGACAATGCAGGGATACTCACGGACGAGGTGCGGGGCAAGCTGCGTGATGAACTCGGCGATGTGCTCTGGTACATTTCGGCCTGCGCGGACGAACTTGGGCTAACGCTGGATGAGATCGCGGCGTTCAATGTGGATAAGCTGGCCAGGCGCCATGGAAAATGACCGCACTTTGAAATGCTAAAGGTTGGACTCACAGGCTCGATCGCGGTTGGGAAAACCTTTGTTTGCGATATTTTTCGCGAACTTGGCTGTCATGTACTTGATGCCGACCATGTTGCTCGCGACGTTGTTGGGCCGGGAATGCCGGGCCTTGAGCAGGTTGTCGCCGAATTCGGCCCCGGTTTTCTTCAGCCCGACGGAACGCTCGATCGTCCGAAAATGGCCGCTGAGGTCTTTGCAAATGAGGCGAGCCGCCTAAGGCTGAATTCGATAGTCCACCCGCTTGTCTTCGAGGCACAAAACGCATGGCTTGCCAAAATTGAGGCCGATGACCCGGACGGGATCGCGATCGTTGATGCGGCGCTGATGATAGAGTCGGGCGGTTTCCGGCGGTTCGAACAAATAATTGTCGTTTGGTGTGAACCTGATATACAATTGAAGCGTCTGATAGATAGGAACCGTTTACCCGAAGCTGAAGCCAAGAAGCGAATAGCCGCCCAAATGCCGCAGGACGAAAAAAAGCGGTATGCCGACCATTTGATAGACACGTCAAATGGTTTTGAGGACACCCGCCGCCAGGTCCGCGAGATTTACGAGAAACTGAAACTCTCTCGTTACTAATCGTTTTTCCCAAGCTAAGGACAGGCGGCCTGGCCCCTATGGACGTCGTGAGGAAAAATGGACCGCGCGGAAAATGCCGAAAAATCGGCAGGAAGGCTTTAGTGTGCTCGTTGATCACGTTGGCGGCGGTCCTTTTCTCTATTTCATGCACACAGATACAAAAACCGGAGCCTGAGCCGTTCTTTGCGCAATCCATCCCGCCAAAAGCCCAGGAGTTTCGCTGGAGCAACGGGCGGCTGCCTAAGAGCTTTGACCCCGCACTTGCCGCCGCGCCGCCTGAGACGGACGTTGTCCGGGCATTGTACGAAGGATTGACCGAGACCGATCCGACTACACTTAACGAGGTCCCGGGCGTTGCCGAAAGCTGGACTGCAAGCGACGATTTTAGAACCTGGACATTCAAGCTTCGCAAAAATGCCAAATGGAGCAATGGGAAGTCAGTTACGGCAAACGATTTTGTCCGGGCGTGGAAGCGATTGGTAAAACTGGGCGACAAAACGGCGAACCGTAACCTGCTTTCGAACATTGCCGGCGCGCCTAAGCCCGAAGGCCAGGCCGCGGCGACAGATCCGGTAGATGGGCCCTCCAATTCGAATCAAAAGGCAATAGGCCCGCCGGTTCAGCGAATGGCCCAGATACCGGTAAACTCCAACACCGCACCGTCCGCGGGCCCGGCAAACTCGAACACGGCGGTTCCGGTGTTGTCTGGCGCACCGGAGGATACATCGCGATTTGGAGTAACGGCCGAGGATGAGTTTACGCTCAAGGTTTTGCTCAGTCTTCCGGACAAAGAATTTCCGCGGCTTGTGGCGAACCCGATCTTTCGGCCGATCTTCAACAACGGCGAGGAGTTCGTTGGAAAGGAGCTTGACACCAATATCGTCACGAACGGCCCGTTTCGGGTGACAAGCGTTGACCAGGCCGGTTTGGTGCTTGAGCCTTCCGCCAACTATTGGAACCGCGACGCCGTTAAACTCGAACGGGTGAAGATGGTTGCGATGGACACGCCGGAACAGGCCCTTGCGGCATATCGGGCGGGCGAACTTGATGCGATCACGAATGCCGATCTATCCCCGCTTGTGCTCAAGCTTTTGTCGCCGTATGACGATTTTCGGAAAATGACGCACAGCGCCCTTAATTTCTACGAGGTCAACACAGCAAAGGCCCCATTTTCGGACCGCCGCGTCAGAGAGGCGCTCTCCAATGCAATTGAACGCGACAGGCTGACGGAAGCTGAGATGGACGGTGCCACCCGCCCCGCACTTGGGTTTCTGCCGTATTCATCCGGCGAAACACCAACGCTGACCCAAGATAGAGAAAAGGCACGCGACCTGCTCGATCAGGCCGGTTTTCCGGATGGCGCCGGCTTTCCGGTGATAAAGCTGATCGTGAATCGCAACGACACTCAGCAGCGGGTAGCACGATCGGTCGCAAAGATGTGGAAACAGAACCTTAACCTTGAGACCGAGATCGTGGTTAAGGAAATGGCAGAGGTCGAAAAAGCCCGAACCACCGGCGATTTTGATCTGGTCCGCCGAGGCGCCGTTTTTCCAACGTCTGACCAAACGGCAAGCCTGATGGCGATATTTGAGCCGAAAATGCTGCCGGCCGATCTGCGCGTCACAACACAGGAAGTTCAGCCGAGCCCTACGATCGCGGCGAAAGGCCCGGCGGCCACCGTATCTGATCCTGCTGCTCAACCGACTGCTCCGGTATCCGCCGAACCGGTTTTACTTACAGAGGTTGGCGCCATTTACGAACTGCGGGCCATCCCGCTGTATTTTCCAACTTCGTTTGCGCTCGTAAAGCCGTATGTGGACGGCTTCGATACTAATAGCCTTGACGCAATAGCGCTTGCAAATGTTGCGATCGACAGCAACTGGCGGCCGCGTAAGGCCGGCCAGTAAGAGCCTTTATTCATTCACGTCGCCAGCAATTGATGGACGGCCCCATTCTTTCGGTCAACGACCTAAAAACTACTTTTCAAACCGCCAACGGCATCGTGCGGGTTGTTGATGGTGTTTCATATGCCCTGCGTCGGGGTGAAACGCTCGGTATCGTTGGTGAATCGGGATCGGGAAAATCGGCGGCAAGCCTTTCACTGATGCGGTTGGTGCCGGAACCGGGGCTGATCGAAGGGAGCATCACTTTTGACGGGACGGACCTACTTTCACTATCCGCCAGCGAGATGCGCAAGATCCGCGGCCGGAGGATGGCGATGATCTTCCAGGACCCGACCGCATCGCTGAATCCATATCTGAAAGTCTCAACTCAGCTTACCGAAATAACCCGCCTGCACCGTGGGTACGGCCGGGTTGAGGCACGCAGCCACGCCGTTGAGATGCTCAGGACGGTCGGCATTCCTGATCCCGAACGCCGCATTGACGATCATCCGCACGAGTTTTCGGGCGGAATGCGGCAGCGGGTAATGATCGCGATGGCGCTTAGTTGCGGGCCGGAGCTTTTGATCGCCGATGAGCCGACCACGGCGCTTGATGTCACGATCCAGGCGCAGGTACTTGATCTGATAAGAGAATTGAAGGAGCGGTCGGGAACAAGCGTAATTTTGGTCACACATGATCTTGGTGTCGTGGCGGGAATGGCTGACAATGTCATTGTGATGTACGCCGGCCGCGTTTTTGAACAGGCCTCGACACGAGATCTGTTCGCCCGGGCGGCAAATCCCTACTCGATCGGACTTCTCAAAAGCATGCCTGACCCGGCGCGAGAGATCAGTGGGCCGCTTTATCAAATTCCCGGTTTGCCGCCGGATGCGGCGAATTTGCCGATCGGCTGCCCTTTCGCCGAACGCTGCTATCGCGCCGAAGAGATCTGCCGTCGCGAGGCCCCACCATTCATTGAAGTTGCACCGGAACATTACTCCCTTTGCCATTTTGCCGCAGATGTTTATGCGGGCCATACTCCAGCGCCCGAATTCGGCCTATGACAACAGATCAGGAACCATTGATATCGATACGCGGCCTGACGGTCAGCTACTCGTCCGGCCGGGGCCTGATCGGCAAGCGTCATACCGTAAAGGCTGTTGACGGAGTCTCGCTGGACATAGCCGAGGGCGAAACGCTTGGCCTTGTCGGGGAATCAGGGTGCGGCAAGTCAACGCTTGGGAGGGCCGTACTTCGGCTTACGGAACCAACCGGCGGCGAGGTGCTATTTCGTGGGCGAAACCTCGCCGAGCTATCAAATTCGGCAATGCGGGCAGAGCGAAAGGGGCTGCAGATGATCTTTCAGGACCCTTACGGCTCGCTGAACCCGCGAATGACCGTTCGGCAAATAATTGAAGAGCCGATCCGGGCGTTCAGGCTTGCGGGCTGTTCGGACATTGGAGCCCGTGTCCGCGAGCTTTTGGAGACGGTGGGCCTCGCGTCCGGCCATTTGGACCGATATCCAAGTGAATTCTCGGGCGGCCAGCGGCAGCGGATCGGGATCGCCCGGGCACTTGCGGTCGAACCGGAATTTATTGTGGCGGACGAGCCGATATCGGCGCTGGATGTATCGATACAGGCCCAGATAATAAACCTGCTCAAACGGCTGCAGGCGGAAAAGGGGCTGACATACCTGTTCATCTCACATGACCTTCGAGCCGTTCGGCACGTCGCGGACCGAGCGGCCGTTATGTATTTGGGCCGGATCGTTGAGATAGCGTCGGGTCGTGAGGTCTATTCAGATCCGCTGATGCCTTATACAAAGGCACTCATCTCCGCCGTGCCGCTTCCTGATCCAAATGCCGAGGCCCGGCGTCAACGCATTGTTCTGAAGGGCGACCTGCCATCGCCGATCGATCCGCCCACGGGCTGTCCATTTCACACTCGCTGCCCGTACGCGATCAACGACTGCCGATATGTTGTCCCGCAACTGGTGGAAATAAAGCCTAAGCACCATGCGGCTTGTATTCGCATAAACCCGGAGAATCCCGATATAGACACGAACGCCAAGGCCGAATCAGGCGCAACAAGTATTTTTGAACACGGATCAAGCGGATCGAACGGATCAATACGGATAGATCCGTCAAAATCCGCCTAATCCGCCTAATCCGCGTGATCCGCGTTCATATTGCCTCTAGTATGGAGCTGGTTAAAGTTTTCAGACATCCTCACTTCGACAGCCAGCAAGCTATCCGGATCACCGCCCAGTGAATGGACAAGAGACTGCAGTTCGCCAGCAAACCTCGACCTCTGTTGTGCGGATTCGTAGAAGAGCGATTTTAGACCTGACCGCTCAATGCCATCCGCGGCGGCCTGATATCCGTCCTGGCCGTCCTTGCAAGTCTGGATCAAGCCGTTAAGCGTGGAAATGACATCATCGTTCGACAGGCTCTCGGTATTCCGGTACGTCGCGTCCTGTGTTATGGGCTTTGTTGCCTCGTAATCGTTGATCATAAAACTAACCTCCTTTTCCCCTCTGTATAGAAAAACGTAACTGTTACAACCAGCGTGTCACTTCACAAAACCGTGTATTTACTGGGGTCTGGCGAGGATCATGGTCTGCGTGAACCGTTTCGAACGCACGAAAATGATACGGGAAAGCCGGTCGGGGTGCGGTTTGTATACCCGGCTACTGTACGCGGATGGAACTGTGCCATAATCAGCATACGCGGAGCATGGCTTTTTTCAACAATATTTGTTGAAATCGGATAAAGATTCATCCTATTTAGCAAGTAAGCAAAGACCGCCTTTCGAGCTTCGATCGCGAGTTTTTCGCGGTCAGGCCTTTGTTGTGTACCCGGAATGGCTTCATCCCCAAAGAAGGAAAAGTTTCTTGACCGGCTCGCCGAAGAGAACGGCGTGGCGGTGATCATTGTCGATGTTGAGGGCAATACGCCTTCGGAATCCAACAATAATTCGATGTGCCGAAACCTGTTCGGCTCAAAAGAGTT
>CAUJFK010000406.1 GCA_963169175.1 Acidobacteriota bacterium
TGACGGTCTCGCTCCGGTTTGCCGTGATGTATTGTTCCGTCGTGGCTTTGTCGCTCGGAAAATCGAACGAAGGGAACCAATGACGGGCTTCGTCCGGCTCGCCCTGCGTCCAAATCTGGTCCGAGTGGCCGATCAAGCCATCGCCGCCCTTTTGTCCGGGCACGAAATAGATTCCCTTTTTCGGGATGGACGTGTATTTGAAGCGGATGCCGATCGTTTCGTTTGGTGAATACGCACGGTCAAGATCGACAGCGATACTGCCCCCGTTGGTATTGAATTTCAGCGGCCGTTCGTTTGCCTCGAGCGTGACCGAATTGTAAACGATACCGACAGAATCGAGCGTAACACGCCTAAACCCGTCCTTGATCGGCTTAAGCCTGACGGTCGTATCGCCGATCACCTTTTTTGCGGGCCGGTCAAATCTGACGCGAAGAATGTAATGCTGAACATCGTAATCACTCGCACGGTTCAGGTTAGGCGGTGTGTTTTGCGAATAGAGCGTTCCGGCGAGAAGCACGAACGCAATGCCAAGGATCGCGTTACGTCCCGAGGTTAGGTATTTGGTCAGATTCATTTTTTGGTGATAAGACATTTTTGAACGCGGATCAAGCGGAATTGAGCGGATTTTTAGGATATATCCTTCATGATCCGCTCGATCTGCCTGATCCGCGTTCAAATTGGCCCCATTATGGAGCCGATCAAGGTTTTAAACATCCACAACTATTCTCTACTTCACATATTTGTCCAGCCATGCGATCACGTTTGAATACCAGAATTCTGAATTCTGCGGTTTCAGTATCCAGTGGCCTTCGTCCGGGAACACGATGAGCTTGGACGGGACGCCTTTTAGCTGAAGGCCCGTGAAAAGCTGGAGGCTTTGATCGACAGGGACGCGGAAATCGAGTTCGCCGGCAGTTACCAGTGTAGGCGTTGAAAAGTTGTTTACGAACTTGTGCGGCGACCACTTCTGGTAGTTGACCGGATTTTCCCACGGCAGTCCCTTGAATTCCCAGTTCACGAACCACAGCTCTTCGGTTGCCGCAGCCATGCTTTCAAGATTATAGACGCCGGCGTGTGAGACAAACGCGTTAAACTTGAACCGCGGATCGTTGTTATGGCCGAGGAGCCAATCGACCATATATCCGCCATAGCTCGCTCCGGCCGCGCCGATCCGGTTCTTGTCTATGAACGGCCTCTTGATAACGGACGCCACACCGTTCTTGATATCGACAAACGCCTTGCCGCCCCAATCTGCCGAAACATCGTTCACTATCTGCTGGCCGTAGCCGGTCGAGCCGCGCGGGTTTGGCATAAAGACAACATAGCCCTGGTTAGAAAAGATCTGCGGATTCCATCGGTAGCCCCAGTTATCGCTCCACGCGCCTTGCGGGCCGCCGTGGATAAGAACCAGTAGCGGATACTTCTTCGCCGGGTCAAAGTTCATCGGCTTGAGCAAAAAGCCGTGAATAGTTTTTTGGAGAGCACCTTTCCACTCAACGTCTTCGGGCCTTGGAAGATCGATATTCGGCCGCGCCTTTGAAAGATTCCTGACGGACACTCCCTGCAGGCCGGCAACGAAAACTTCCGGCGGTGCACTCATCGAACTTGAAAGAAACACGAGCGAACGGCCATCCGGCGTCGGGTTCAGGCTGCCGACGAACGGGAACGGTTCAAGCGATACTTCGACCGGCTTCACATGTGTTGCGATACGCAGGCGAAAGTCCGGTTCGACCGGTACAGTAAATACCTTTGACCTGCCGCGAACACCCGACGTGAAAAATACCGACCTTTCATCAGCGGAAAGCGCGATCTCGTCGGCGTAGTTATCGTAACCGCGTGTGAGTTCGACGACCTCGCCGTTGCTTCGGTTGTAACGCATGATGCGCCAGCGGTCAGATTCAAAGCCCTCGGTCGCTTGTGAACGATAGATGATATATCGGCCGTCCTTCGTATAAACCGGCGAAGCGTCGTAGCCCTTATTTGCGGCCGTTATATTCCGCGGCCCGCCGCCATTGAGCGGTATAACGTAGATGTCGCTATTTGTCGAGATCGCCTCGATCTTGTCCGGGTTGCGGAGATATGCGATCTCGCGGCTGTCCGGCGAAAAAGCGTAATCGACACCGGTTGCCGCGGCATAGGGCGGCGAATCGAAATCTCCCGGTGTCAGATCACGGGCGATGCCGCCGTCTTTCGGCACGACTAACACGTGTGTCCGTTTGCGCTCGCGCCATTCGACCCAATGGCGGTAAAGAAGCCGGTCGGTGACGTGGGCTTTGACCTTGCTGTTCTCGGCCTTTTCGTCCTCGGCCTTGTTGCAGGCGTCAGAAGTGCATTCCGGATAGACCTCGGATGAAAATGCGATCCATTTGCCGTCCGGCGACCAGACTGGGCCTGAGGCTCCGGTCGAGATACGCGTGACCTGTTCCTGGTCGTCGCCGTCATCTTCCATTACCCATATCTGTCCGCCGGTGACGTAGGCGATGTGGTCGCTGTCCGGCGACCAACGCGGTGATGAACTGGACGCAGTTCCTTTTGTAAGCTGGCGCGGGTTTGAGCCGTCAATGCCGACGGTGTAGATCTGTGTCAGCGTTTTGTTTTCGGCTTTATCAACAACGCCGACCGTGTAAGCGACGGTCTTTCCATCCGGCGAAAGCTGCGGATCGCCCACGCGGCGGATGTTGATCATATCGTCGAAAGTGAACCCCGACTGTGCCGGTACGACAGCCGCGAATGCGGCAATGAATAGAAGTATCAGAATACGTTTCATTTTCTTTTTCCTGAGTTGTTGGATCGGAAGAGCTTCTGGTTATTATCGCATAATTCGCTGCTTATTGCGTTCCGGCGCGATTTGCGTGAGGTAAATCGAGGCCTCCCGCAGAGCTGCGGAGGCCGGAAAGGAATGCCAGGACAAAAATTTGCGTCGAGAGCACCACAAAATCCGGCGGGTTTTGCAAACTGGCTTGTGTTTGCGTTTCTTTCAGGAATTGAAACTCGATACAATGCTCCAATGAAACTGCTTACATCTTTTGCCCTTTTATTATTTTCTTTCGCGGCGGTTCCCGCGCAGCAGGCCGCGCCGGCGCCCTATGCGGCTAAAACACTTAACGAACTTCGGACCATTCAGCGTGCGGCACTCAAAAGCGATTATGCATTGAATCAGACCGCTTATCTTTCCAACAACATCGGGCCGCGGATGAGCGGATCGCTGCAGGCACAGCGGGCGGTAGAATACGTCGCTGAAGAGATGCGGCGATTGGGGCTAGAGGTACGATTGCAAAAAGTGATGGTGCCGCATTGGGTCCGCGGAGTTGAGACCGGTGAGTTGACGGAGTTTCCGGGAATGGCGAAGGGAACGACGCAAAAGATCGTGCTCACGGCATTAGGCGGAAGTGTCGCGACGCCGGCAACCGGACTTACGGCTGAAGTGGTCGTGGTTAATAATTTTGCTGAGCTGGAGGCACTCGGCCACAAGGGTGTCGAAGGCAAGATCGTGCTCTTTAACAACAAGTTTGATAGCGAACTGGCGGATTCAGGATTTGGCCTGCAGGCGTATGGTATGGCGGTGGCGTATCGCGGCGGCGGTGCATCTGCGGCGGCCCGGCTTGGCGCGGTGGCCGCGCTTGTCCGGTCGGCGGGTGCCTCGCAGGACCGGCTTGCGCACACGGGTGCGATGCGTTACGACCCAAAAGTGACGAAGATCCCGTCGGCGGCCGTTACCTATGAAGACGCGGACCTTATAGCATATCTTGCCCGCATGGGCGCCGTGAAGATACGGCTTGTGCTTACGCCGCAGACGCTGCCGGATACGGTCGGTTACAATGTTATCGCCGATCTGAAGGGAAGTGAGCGGCCGGACGAGATCGTTATCGTTTCGGGGCATTTGGACTCATGGGACCTCGGTACCGGAGCTATCGACGACGCATGCGGAGTTGCGGTGGCAATGCAGGTGCCGTTTCTTCTGAAACAGCTCGATCTGCGCCCAAAGCGGACAATTCGCGTGGTGGCGTGGATGGATGAAGAACTTGGCGGAACCGGCGGTGCAACCTACGCTCTCGAGGAAGCGGCGAATATTGCAAAACATGTTGCGACGGTAGAGAGCGATCTTGGTGCCTCACATCCGATCGGTATTCTTTATTCGGCAAAGCCGGAAATGGCGCGCTTTCTGGCTCCGATATCCGATGTTCTTCGCAGTCAGGGAGCACCGTTGGCGGAATCGCGGCCGGGCGGCGTCGGCTCGGACACCGGCGAACTGTCGCGGCAAGGTGTTCCGTCATTTGCACCCTATTTCAATACCCAAACTTACTTCAAATATCACCATACCGCGGCCGACACGTTCGATAAGATCGACCCGAAAAACCTGGCCGAGGTCGGGTCGCTGACGGCGGTATTGACCTATGCGCTGGCAGATTCGCAACAGCCGCTCCCGCGATAAGGCTGGGTCGGCTTGTATAGCGTCGTCCGGTTTGTTAAGTTTGATTCAGAAATAAGATCATGAACAGGCCACCGCCATATTTTCCGCAAAATCAACTCTCGCCGCCGGACGAGAACCGGTATCGTAAATTCAAGCTCATCATGGGTGGGCTTGCCGTTCTCCTCCTGCTTGTGATCGGTGCCGTCGGATATGGGATCTATTATGCGGTTTCGACATTTTTGAGTTAAGAGAATTGAATCTGAATAAAAGAAGTGCCGACGGCGGTGATCAAAATGCCGTCGGCACTTTTTTCATTGTTCGCCTTGTTCACTGCAACCCGATCGCCGCCACAATGGCCTGGGCGGCTTGTTCAACGACCTGCGAGATGATGTCGTCGCCGTTCGATCTGGCTTTGGCCTTTAGCGACGTGTCCAGTGTCGTTGCGCCACCGGTCTTAATCAGTTTCACTGCCAATGTGATCTCATCCTTATTCTTTACCTGGGACGACATTGTCGCCGCGGTCACGATGGCATGACCGGCGATATAGCCGCCCGCACCGGCCGCACTGGCAACGGGAATGACGCTGCCGATCACAGGGGCCAGCGACTTGAACATCCCAAAGCCTCCTCCGCCTTTTTTGTGCGACGCCGTAACCTGTACGACAAAATCACATTCCTTTGACTGGGCCTCGGTCCCGATAGCACTGTCCAGCTTTGCATCCAGCGCGACGATCTCTGCCTTTGGAACTTTCAGGTACTGCATCAGCGAATTCCGGACGGCGGCGGAAAGATCGGCCGACGATATGCCTTCGCCGACTGCTCCGGTCTTAACACCCACGATCCCGATTCGAATAACCCCTGCCTTTTTTGGCCCGAGCATTTCTGCCGTTACGGGGGCTGTCTTGGCCGCGTTTATGCTTGTAGCGATACCGCTGTCGGAAGGTGCGGTCGATCCTGGGCTGCTTGAACTTGATGCCGATACCGCGTACATCTGGGCCGCGTCGGTCACCTCGCGATAGCCGGCGGGAATATCGAACAGGTTTGCTTCAAGCGTTGCCTGCGAAAACTCGACGACCTCGCTGACCATCGTTGTCATCGCGCGGCCGCTTGCGTCGAACATCGTCATCTTTTCATAGACCGCAAAACCGCGTTTGGCAGTTCCGACGGTCTTTACATTGGACTTGTCCTGACAACCGCTTTTCTTGGTATATCCGCCGCCGTAGCCGCTCATGCCGTAGTCGCAGTCAAGAGCAAACGCGGCATCGATATACCAGCCATCGGTCTGCATTTTTGAATCCGTTTTGCTGCAGGCGTCAGGCGAAGAAATTGTTTCGATCGTGATGATCAGGCGCCGTGCGGTATAGCCGAACATTTGCTTGCGTTCGCCCGTATCTTTCGTTGTAACAGTAGTGGTCACGCGGCCGCCTGTCTGTACGACACCGTTTTTATCAACTGATGATGTCCCCGGTTTGGCAGCCGTCTGCGTGGTTGCGGCAAACGGAGTGACCATATACGTTTGCGAATTTTGATTGATCTGAAGATTGAGCTTCAGGTCGCATTGAATAATATTTACCATTCCGCCGAACGATTCTGTGCGCTGGCGTTTGCCTTTGACATACGTCGTGCTCTCGTAGCTTTGGCCGCTGACGGTCTGTTTCGATTTGACCTTGATGTCCGCAAGGGCCGAAGCTGCGCTCAAGGCCGTTATTGCGAGGATGGTAATTCCAAGTAAGATCCGTTTCATATGCTCTCCGGGTTGAATAAATGCGGCCCGCTGGTGCCGCTCGACAACTAACGCGTCGAAGCGACCAGAAACGTATCAAATGCTCTCTGTGAACTTTGTGTCTTCCCTTTGTGTCTTTGTGTTT
>CAUJFK010000407.1 GCA_963169175.1 Acidobacteriota bacterium
TGTCTTCCCCTCGTGCCAGCACAATATCACCTTCGCTCGCTCCACCATCCGCCTCTCGGCCTTCGTGCTCTGCACAACCGCCCGCAAATCCATCAACTCAGCTTCCGTCAATTCAATTCTTCCCGCTTTAGCCATATAATAATTATGGCTATATATTACTATATTGACTTACTAATCACAACACTAGCACTGCTGGCGACAGACACTTGCTGCAGCCAGATGCTGGCTGTTTGCCCTTCTCGCGCGACATAAACCATCCACTTGCCGTCCGGCGAGATCGCCGAATCGCCGATAGAACCGTGATTGGTTATACGAGTGAACTTCGCCGATTCGAATGACAACTCGGGAGATTTGATCGCGGAGAACTTGAAGTAGGCGGCCGCGGCTGCTCCGATGAGCAAAAGGGCGAGGACGCCCACGGCTATCCATCGTCCGGTTTGGAACGGTTTTTTTGCGGCAACAGTTGGAAATACAGCTGTCTTTTCGGTCGTGTGGATCTGAGCAAGAGTTCCGGCTTCGGATGCGAAATTGGAAGGCGGAAGCATCGCGGTTGCCGGCCCGTCCATCGATGCAGGCCCTTCGAGGAGCATATTGCCGTCGTCGAGACAATAGAGCAGAGTCTCGTCAAGATAATCTCGTCTGCATTCAGGACAGCGCTTCATATGATTCGGGGATGCGGGTGCAGAGAGATATTAACCGCATTTGCCGGGAGTGCAAAGCCCTGATTCGAAATGGCTCAAGCTGTTCCGGCGAGAGGCGTTGCGGACGATGGCTGTCCAATCTTCGGGCTATGCCCACCTATTTGCGGAAAGGCTCTGCCTTTCCGGTCGGGCCGCAAGTTGGCGGACTTGCGTCCCGGTTTTCCCCTTCCCAAACCGATTTCACACTTTTCTTTGGCGGCGTTGGCGATGATCGGGTTGGTTGTCGGCTATGGGCCGGTGGGGGATATTTTGTCATAACGGGAGAAATTGGATGAGGCCGTTCCATTCGTTGGGCACACGAGAATATCTTATCGTAGAGGAAGGCGACGGATTTGGTTGTTCCATTCGGACATGTCGCTGCACTCGGCGATGACAACGATCTCTTCTATCGCAAGACCGATCGGGAAAGATTGGTCGATAAGGAAAAGTCCTGGCATGGGTTTGTCTGCGTTCAGTCTCGCTAAGGCCTCTGTTTCCATTGTTCGAACATCGTGGCTCAGGACGATGCGGTTTTCCAAAGCTCCGAACTCAAGAACTACCGAATCACGGGCAGTACGAAGACCGACATCCTGAACACGAACGATATCGAGATCTGGCAATCGACGGCGAATGCCTGCGAGCACATAACGATTGAAATTTTCGTCTGTGAGGAACCGGATCATTTCTTCCAGTTCGGATCGGTGCCGTTCTTTCTGGCAAGCAACATCTCACGAGTTATCGTTGGCGGATACTTCGCCTCATGCTCCTTCCAAAATCGTTCGCGATCCGCTTCGTGTTTTGCAATGTAGGCATCAACCTCCGCTTTGTTGTGAAGGTAAAAGGCTATGGCTGCGTGTACCTGGGCGAGGGACATTGAGTCGTATTGATCCTGGATCTCGGCGGCGTCGGCGCCATTGTTGAAATGGTAAACGACTGTATCGAGCGAGACGCGCGTGTCACCTACTTTGAGGACGCCCTCGACTTCGCGAACGGGCTTTGGAATTGTGCCGACTATTGAGGCCATAACAATCTGATTTTACCATGAAATAGCCTGGAGATATAGAAAAAGGCTTCGCCGAGATGGCGAAGCCTTTTTATCAACTTACGCATGTGCGTAGGGCGGGGGGCAACAAACTAAAGTTTGTTGCACTTACGTTTGTTGGACTTACATTCCCATACCCATGCCGCCCATGCCGCCGCCCATGCCGCCCATGCCGCCGTCGCCCTTTTCGTCTGGGGCGTCAGCGATCATGGCTTCGGTGGTTAGCATGAGGCCGGCGATCGAGGCTGCATTTTGCAGAGCGGTCCGCGTGACCTTGGCCGGGTCGATGACGCCGGCTTTTACGAGGTCTTCGTATTTTTCGGTGGCTGCGTTAAAGCCAAAGTGGTCCTTGCCTTCGCGGACCTTGCCGACAACGACCGCACCTTCCTGACCGGCGTTCTGCGCGATCTGGCGAAGCGGTTCTTCGAGGGCACGGCGGACGATGTTGACGCCGATCTGCTCGTCGGTATCGTCAGGATTAGTTTTGAAGTCGTCCAAAACCGCTCCCGCGCGAACAAGGGCGACGCCGCCACCGGCGACAATGCCTTCTTCGACCGCTGCACGTGTCGCGTGCATTGCGTCTTCAACGCGGGCCTTCTTTTCCTTCATCTCGGTCTCGGTCGCGGCACCGACCTTGATCACGGCAACACCGCCGACCAATTTGGCCAGACGCTCCTGCAGTTTTTCACGGTCATTGTCGCTGGTGGTGTCTTCGATCTGATTGCGGATCGTCTTGATGCGTCCGTCGATCGCATCAGCGGCACCGCTGCCTTCGACGATGGTCGTGTTGTCCTTGTCGATGGTGATCTTCTTGGCACGGCCGAGGTCGTCGGTGGTGATGGCGTCGAGCTTGATGCCAAGATCTTCAGTGATGACCTTGCCGCCCGTGAGTGTCGCGATGTCTTCAAGCATTGCCTTGCGGCGGTCGCCAAAGCCGGGGGCCTTAACTGCGGCAACGTTCAGCGTGCCGCGAAGTTTGTTCACAACCAGTGTTGCGAGAGCTTCACCTTCTACGTCTTCGGCAATGATCAGCAGCGGGCGGCCCTGTTTGGCAACCTGCTCGAGGATCGGTAGAAGATCACGCATGTTCGAGATCTTTTTCTCGTGGATAAGGATGAACGGCTCGTCAAGAGCAGCTTCCATCCTGTCCGGATCGGTGACAAAGTAGGGCGAGAGATAGCCGCGGTCGAACTGCATTCCTTCTACGACCTCAAGGCTGGTGTCCATCGTCTTGGCTTCTTCGACCGTGATCACACCGTCTTTGCCGACCTTGTCCATTGCTTCCGCAATGATCTTGCCGATCGTCGTGTCGCCGTTTGCCGAAACTGTGCCGACGTTTGCGATGTCGTCACCCTTGACCGGCTTTGCGATCTTGTGGATCTCGCCGACTACCTCAGCAACGGCCTTTTCAATGCCGCGCTTGAGCGCCATCGGATTTGCACCGGCGGCAACCGTGCGAACACCTTCCTTAAAGATCGCCTGAGCAAGGACCGTGGCGGTCGTCGTGCCGTCACCGGCGACGTCGCTTGTCTTGCTGGCCACTTCGCGGACCATCTGTGCACCCATGTTCTCTAGGGTGTCCTTTAATTCAATTTCCTTCGCAACGGTCACACCGTCTTTCGTGATCGTCGGGCTACCGAATTTCTTGTCGATAACGACATTGCGGCCTTTCGGGCCGAGTGTAACTTTGACCGCATCCGCAAGCTGGTTTACACCCCGCAAGATCGCCGATCGTGATTCTTCACCGTGAACTACTTGTTTAGCCATTTTTTGTGATTCTCCTGATCTTATGTCCGACAAACTTTAGTTTGTCGTTCTTTGCATCAACAAACTAAAGTTTGTTGGACTGTTGGACTATTTGGCGGCTTCTCCGGCACGCGAGATAATACCGAGGATCTCGTCCTCACGCATAATCAAATACTCTTCGCCATCGAGTTTGATCTCGCTGCCGCTGTATTTGCCGAACAGAACCCGGTCGCCTTTTTTGACGTCGAGCGACTGGCGGGTGCCGTCTTCCTTATACTTGCCATCGCCGGCGGCGATAACTTCGCCTTCCTGCGGCTTTTCTTTCGCCGAGTCAGGAATAAAAAGCCCGCCGGCGGTCTGGTTCTGCGTGTCTTCGATGCGCTTAAGGATCACGCGATCGTGAAGAGGTGTGATTGATGTTGCCATTTTTTAGCTACTCCTTTTAGAAATATGAATTAGAGCGTAAAATCAACGCACAGCGAGGCGAAGACAGATTTCTAGCACTCGGTACGTTTGAGTGCTAGTATATGTAAAACGGGTTAAACTGTCAAGCATATATTTGACGATTAAGAAAAGTTGATAATGTTATTATCAAGTTTAGAATGCTGCTGAGAGAAAGTGGATCGTACAGGGTCAAATAGTGATGAATCTGTCCGAGATCAATATCTATCCGGTTAAATCGTTGAAGGGCATCGGCCTTTCGGAATCGTCCGTGGACATTCGCGGGTTGCGTTACGATCGGCGGTGGATGCTTGTCGAACCCGATGGTCAGTTCATGACCCAGCGGGAATTTCCGAAGATGGCGTTGATCGAGACGAGCGTTAACGGGCGCGGGCTAAAGGTTCGTTTTGATGGCAGGGAATTGATCGTGCCGGATGAGGCGGAGAAAGGGCCGGTCGAGGTCGGCATGTGGGAAGGTCCCGTGAACGCGGCAATGTTTGGGGATGGGGTGAACGGCTGGTTTTCGGAAGTTTTGGAGGTTGACTGCCGGCTTGTGACGATGCCGGAAACGACCAAGCGGCTCATACCGGCGGAGTTTGCGGTAAAGCCGGGCGAAGACAATGTTAGTTTTGCCGATGGCTATCCGTTTCTGTTGATCGGTGAGGGTTCGCTTGCTGAACTGAATAAGCGGCTGCAAGAAACGGCCGGCGAGACGCCAGCGTTTCGGCCGGCACCAATGAATCGATTTCGGCCAAATTTTGTTGTTTCGGGCTCTGATGCGTTCGCTGAGGATACCTGGAAAAAGGTCCGCATCGGCGAAACTGTCTTTCACCTGGTAAAATCTTGCGGCCGGTGCGTGATGACGACGGTCGATCAAACGACTG
>CAUJFK010000408.1 GCA_963169175.1 Acidobacteriota bacterium
ATTGACCATCATATTAATTCCCGACTCACGGAATGTTTTTGTCACCAGATCGGGCGCGGTCCAGTGATCATGATTTCCAAGGCACGCGTGCGTCCCAAATTCAGATCGCAGGCCACCCATCAAATCAGCCACCGGACGGATATATTCCGGCTCATGCGAGACGTAATCGCCCGTCAGGACAAACATATCCGGCTTCAGGCGGTTCGCGATCTTCACCGTCCGCGCGATGTGGTCAAAGCTCGTGAAAGGGCTGTGATGAATGTCAGACAGGTGAATGATCTTAAAACCGTCAAGCCGCTTCGGCAGCCTTTCGAGGCTCACCTCTACACGCTCCAGCGACAGGCTGTTTGCCTCATCTATAGCGTATTTCGCAACCTTTGAAAGATCGCCCGCCAGCTTGCGAAGCGGCGTTTCAGACGACCTTATGTGGCTGAACCGCTCGGCGAGCGTTCGGCGCTGTGTAAAAATGGTCTGCATTGGTTTGCGCATCAGTATACCCTGTGAGGACGACGTGTCAAGAACGCTTGGGATAGATCTAACTACTCAGATCATAACGATCCGGCCGTGTTTGTTTGAGCAAATCTGGATCAAGGGGCTACGGCGATCAGGCTGTCAATGTCAGAATTATACAATTCGCGCTTGATCGAGGCAATAGGAAGAGAGCTAGCGGGCCAGGTTCACTAGCCCTTTGCACGCGGATGGAACCTCTCATATGACTTGCGCAGATGGGCGTCGGTGATGTGGGTATAGATCTGCGTTGTCGATATATCCGCATGCCCGAGCATTTGTTGGACAGATCGGATATCTGCTCTGTTTTGAACTAGATGCGTAGCGAAGGAATGCCTCAGCGTATGGGGTGAAACGTCCTCTAAGCTGGCTTTTTGGGCGTATTCCTTGATAAACAAAAATATGGTCTGTCGGGTGAGAGGACGACCGGCGGGTGTTACGAATAAGTTCGTCACTTCAATATTTTCCTTCTTATTTCGCAGGACCAGGTAGCTTTTCAGCCATTCGACCGCACTAGATCCAACGGGAACACGGCGGGTTTTGCCGCCTTTGCCGGTTGTCGTCAGAATGCCGGCGTCGAGATCGATGTCTTTTGATCGGATCGAAACCGCCTCGGAAACGCGAAGGCCGGACGAATACATCAGTTCAAGGATCGCCCGGTCGCGAAGGCCTGTTTCGGTCGAAGTATCCGGTCCCAAAAACAGGGCCTCAACCTCTGCCTGATTTAGAAACCGTGGCAGATAGCTTCCCTTTTGCGGCACACCAAGCAGTTCCGCGGGATTCTCGCGGATATGTCCGTCGATCATTAGGAATTTATAGAAGCCTCGCAAAACACTGATAAGCCGGCGTTTTGAATTGAGGGCGAGTCCGCTTCGGCTTAGATCGATCATCCATTCCCGAAGGTCCTGTCTGGACATCAGAATAAGCTCCAAATCGTTCTTTGCCGCCCAAGCGCGCAGCTTGGCCAGATCGCGCCCGTAGCTTTCGATCGAGTTTTTTGATAGGCCCTTTTCGACTTTTACGAAAGAAAGGTATTCGCGGATCAGGTCGCGTTCCATTTTTGCATTGAGGATCGGACGAACGGGCGGGAAGAGCAAGCAACTCAGCCCCATGCCTATTATGATGCCTCAGGCCTCCCAAGTGCAAAAAAATTCATTCGTTCGCCGGCGCATTCGGATCAGGTACATCGGAACGCGACTGCTTGACCACATAGTTATTCTTTGCGCGGACAACCGAACCGGGGCGTGCAACCTGTATCTTGATCGATTTTCGTTCGCCCGGGACACGGTCGGTGTTGGCGTAATAGCCGATCGAATATCGACGCCGCAGTTCCTCGGCAACGCCCGAAAATGCTTTTTCGAGGTTTGTTATCGCGTTGGCCTCAAAAATACGTCCACCGCTATTGGCGGCAAGTTCTTCGAGATATGATCTTCCGCGGGCATATTCAGCCACACTTGCTCCGCGCATTCTGGTTGACATTCCCTGCGGCAGCGTAATGCCAGGCATTCCGGCGATCTGGTTACCGGCCGCATTCATCTGCTCCTGCGTATCGTACCGGATCGGGTAGAACAGCGCATCGACCTCTTCAACGCCCGCCACCGTTGATTCATAGCTCGCGCGACGCGAGGTTGTATCAACGCCGTCGGTAAATATAACAACCGCTTTCCGGCCCGGCACACTGACCAACCCCATATTCGTGACCGAATCGACAGCATCGTACAGGCTTGTACCGCTGCCGAAATTTGCACTATAGATCGCCGCATAGAGCGTTTTCTTATCGGTGGTCGGCTCGCACAGTATCTTGGCCCGTTGGTCAAATGACATGACCATCACCTTATCGGAAGGGCGAAGCTGGTTCACAAAGGTTAGTGCGGCCCAGTGGATCTCATCGATATGATACTTGGTCGATGGGCTCGTATCGATCATCAGGATCACCGTGAACGGCGTCTCTTCTGACTGAAAGAACGTTATCTGCTGCTGTGCTCCATTCTCAAATATCTTGAAATCCTTTTTCTTGAGGCCCGGAATAAAGCGTCCGTTGCGGTCCATCACCGACACGGGCGTGGTCACAAGGTCGGTATCGACACGGATGATCTGATCATCTTCTTTCTTCTTCGCATTCGGCAGCGGAGGCGGCGGAAGAAGGGCCGGGCCGGCAGGTCCAGGGGCCTTCTTTTCCGCTCCTGCCCGTTTGGCCGGGCGCTGCTTCTGCGTCGATCTACGCGTCTGTGCCATCAAGGGAAAACCGAGAAAACAGACAAGAAAAAATGAGATCAAGGCATTTTTCATCGTATCAGCCTCCGTGAACGGATCGTCAGCAAGAAATGGCCGTGAGCTATCCCCATTCTATACGCGAAAATCTGGCGCACGGTTACATTTTCATCCCATGATACTGACATTTGCGGCCCTCGGGAGGCATAATTGTGACCAAAGACAACGTCGCAGTGCCAGAGTGCAGATTTCCCGGCCCAGGAGGCATTTTCAAAGTAGGAAACTTTAACTTTCGCTAACACCATCTTGTTTCGAAAGTTTTCGTTACTTCTTTTCGTCTGTTTAGTGGTCCTGGGCCCGACTTCGCTTCAATGAAAGACATGAATCAAGGACGAAACCCACAAATCAGGTTCCTTCGTCGGGATCGAAACTACGTTGAACATGCCCTGCCCCGCGCAATTTGGAGTGATAATTTTCCTTGATTGTCTTACGAAATGGGTCTATTCTGTGGGAAAGATATGCGCCGAATACTCATTCATTTCCCAATCGTGATCGTCACTTTCGCCTTAGCGCTGTTGCTGACACCTTACAACCCGACAACTGGTATACGCGGACTGGCAAATCGCATAGTTACGGTTCGAAGTGTCGAACGGTGGCCGAGCCGTGGAATGCCGCATCTTTATGGCACCTGGGGCGGTTCGGATGCAGCGGTCATCGAGTTGCGGGAAAACTACATCCTGGATATTGAGCGAGGCACAGCATACAACTATCGGATCATCAACGAGGGCCGCTATAGGGACGGGGAGAGTACTTGCCTGATCGAAGTTTATGAACTTAAGCCCGGAACAAATTTGAGAAAGTTTATGTATCTCGCCCGGAATGGCGGTGATCTACATTACTTCGGCTACAGTTCGTGGGAAGATTATGAGTACGGCAAGGCCTCGGCGTCGATCAGCCTGTCACGGCGGTTGCTCGAATAGTTGACTCGAATAAGTGATATGTTCATGACGGCCGAGATGAGTGATGTCTCGGCTGTTTTCGTTTCTGTATCATATACAATTCAGCGAATCCGAGGCGGTTCTTCGCTGTTCAAGATCGAGCTTTCGGTCAAAGATGCACGTTTTGAGTATAATCGTTAACGAATGAAAGGTTCTGTAAACGTGATCGGTGGCGGCCTCGCTGGGGTTGAAGCCGCGTGGCAGGCAGCCGAGGCTGGGGCAAAGGTACGCCTATATGAAATGCGGCCTGTTTTGCAGACGCCGGCGCATAGGACGGATAAGCTGGCGGAGATCGTTTGTTCGAACTCGCTGAAATCGGACGAACAGGGTTCGGCGCCTTATCTCTTAAAGGAAGAGCTTCGACGCGGAGGCTCTTTGGTGCTCGAGGCCGCGGCGGCCACGCGTGTCCCCGCCGGAGCGGCGTTGTCGGTCGATCGGGCGAAATTTGCCGGGCTTATCACTGAAAGAATCGAGCAGCATCCGAATATTGAGATCGTCCGCGAGGAGGTGAAGAGCCTTGCAGCGTTGGCCGACTCTTCAGTGCAAAAGCCCGCGCCTGAGCAAGGGCGTAACGGGGACGTTGAGCATCACGCCATGGCTCACCCGCGGACATCCGCAAATGGCGGCGTTCCGACGATCGTTGCCA
>CAUJFK010000409.1 GCA_963169175.1 Acidobacteriota bacterium
GTGGGTTCGAATCCCACCCTTTCCGCCAGTGTTGGAAAGGACAAAGGATGAAAGATAATGGAAAGGATAGATCCTTTCCTCATTCAGCCTTTGTCCTTTTTCGCGTTTATGAATGAAGATCTGAAGTTGAGAACAAAAGAATTTGCATTTTCGGACCGAATCCGGCGGGCCTAAAACGGTCTTAATCACCATTGTCACAAAAATAAAAGCCGGAAAAGCATCGAATATTGCCTTCCCGACTTTATCCTTTATCCTTCATCCTTTATCCTTAATCTCGGGCTTCAGGCTCCGCACAAGGTTTGAGTTGTGAACTCCGCTAGGCGAGGAATCGAGCAACGGTAGCAATTTCAGCCTGTGTTGCGGTTAAGTCTGAAGCCTTTTTTATTACTTCTCGCCCGTCAGCTACCGCTTATTCCGAAGCCATCTCCGGATCGCGTATCTCTATTTATGCCGGTAAGTAATGCGGCCTTTTGTCAGGTCGTAGGGTGATAGTTCGATATCCACGCGGTCGCCTGTCAGAATGCGGATGCGGTTCCTACGCATTCGGCCTGAGATGGTCGCCAGGACCATATGGTCCGAACCGTTTAGCTGTACCTTAAAAAACGCGTTCGGCTGTTTATCAACCACAACGCCCGCCATTTCGATCAATTCTTCTTTCATAGCACTAAATTCCTCATCGCCCCGCCTTTCCCTGCAAATTGACAACGCCTCCGGCCATAATGATCGACCGGAGGCATCCGCTGAAACTACAGCTTTGCAAAATTGTCCGGCAAATTAATATCGGCGTCCGCCGCCGCCAAATCCGCCGCCGTTGCTCGAACCACCGCGATCTTCGCGTGGTTTTGCCTCATTGACCTTAAGGCTGCGTCCGTCCATTTCCTTGCCGTCAAGCGACGCAATGGCCGCCTGTGCCTCATCGGCACTCGACATTTCAACAAATCCAAACCCGCGCGACCGGCCCGTGTCGCGATCCTCAATAAGGTTCGCCGACTGGACCGTGCCGAACGCGCCGAACGTTGTTTCCAGGTCCTGCGCCGATGTGTTGAATGAAAGATTTCCTACGTAAAGTTTCGTTGACATTAAATTATTTTCCTTTTCCCATGCGGGAATGCTCTCGAGAAGTGTCGAATCGAATGGCTTCGTAGAAAAACGGAAACGACGAAGGTCGGTTTCGGATGCTCAAAAACTGCAAGAGCGACTTCTGTAACTATAAAAAACCCGCTCTATGCTTATCCAAAAAAACCGTCTTTGACGAGCGCACCTCACGGTGCAAGAGTAGGACTGTAACTCTAAGATGCCCTATTTTCCGAATAGTTGCAAACTGATTTGCCGGAGCAAAGATGCCGTCATGAAAAGCAGCGATCATTCCCTCTCAAAAAATCTCGTGTAGTCCCGGGCTGAATGGATCACGCGAAGTACCACGATCTCGTCCGGCGACTTCGTATAAAAGATCAGACATTTTTCAAATCCTTTGACGAACCACATTCGGATCTGCGTATTTTCATACGATCTCGCCTTCCCGATCTTCGGGGTCCTTCTGATCGCTTCGATCGAATCTTCGAACGGGTCAAAAAATCTGTCGGCCGTTTCGATAAGATCGGTCAAAGCCTTTGGCAGCTTAACGATCCTCATCCACGCGATCCCCGCTCTCGGATACGTTCCTTGACCAGCTTCCTCGCCGCCTCTATGTCCGACTTGGTAAATGGTGTCGGTTCACCGCTCGCATATGCCTCACGGATCAGAGAATCGAATTCGCGCTTTTCCCGCCTCTGATCCTCACGGATCAGCTCGCGAACATATTCGCTGATGGTCCCGTAGCCTTCACTGTCGATTTTCTCTTCCACAAACCGCCGCATCGATTCGGGCAGCGAGATATTCAAGGTTGAGGTTGCCATACTGTCATTTATCTTAACATGGATATTAATAAATGTTAAATATTGTCAACGATCCGGCTCAGTATTCGATAGACGAACAAGATCAGAAATTATTTCGGCGGTCCCTGGCCCCATCCGACACCGCCTTACAACTCAAGTGAGATCAAACACGGACGATTGAAAATGACCCGCCTTTTACTAATCCATCTCCAACCATTACAATTGACCCTACCCAGCCATGAGCTATCAGGTTATCGCAAGAAAATGGAGGCCGCAGACCTTTGAGGAGGTCACGGGGCAGGAGACGATCACGCAGACCCTGCGCAATGCGCTGGAGTATGACCGGCTGCATCATGCATTCCTGTTTTCGGGTGCCCGCGGCGTCGGTAAGACCACGACCGCCAGGCTTCTGGCAAAGGCCCTTAACTGCCATAAAACTGAAGGCAAACCGAACATCACGCCCTGCCGGATCGATGACCCTGCGGCTTGTTCGTCGTGCATCGAAATATCGGAAAGCCGTTCGATGGATGTGCTTGAGATCGACGCCGCTTCGCACACGAAGGTCGAGGAGGTCCGCGGCACAATTCTCGAAGGCATCAATATCAGCGCCGCCCGAGACCGGTTCAAGGTTTTCATCATCGACGAGGTGCACATGCTGTCAAGATCCTCGTTCAACGCCCTGCTGAAAACCCTCGAAGAGCCTCCGCGCAACGTGGTCTTCATCATGGCCACGACCGAGCTGCACAAGGTGCCGGAAACCATTCTCTCGCGCTGTCAGGAGTTCGAATTTCGCCTGATCCCGCCGCAGAAGATCTTTGATCGATTAAAGCTGATCGCAGCCGCCGAAACGATCTCGATCTCCGACGAGGCACTCAAAGAGTTAGCCCGTTCGGGCGAAGGCTCGATGCGTGATGCGCAATCAAACTTCGATCAGGTCATCAGCTTTTCCGGTGAAAAGATCGGGGTTGAAGATGTATCGAAAGCTCTCGGCCTCGCCGGCTCGGAGATGCTTATCCGCGTCCTGCAGGCGATCGCCGAACGGCAGCCGAAAATAGCCCTGATGGTCGTTTCGGAGCTGACCTCGCGCGGCCAGGACCTTAGAAATTTCTGTCGAGACCTGCTTTCGCTATTCCGCGACCTGCTTGTTTTCAAGGTTTCAGACGGCGACGCGACCCTAGCCGAATCTGCCGCACTTACACATGAAGAACTGTCAGAACAGGCCGCGCGTTTCACCGAATCAGACCTGATCCGCTTTTTCAACAGCCTTGCCGAAACCGAAAGCAAATTGCGCGAGGCCACGCAGGCACGCTACGTGGCCGAGATCGGGCTGGTCAAGCTGATCGAAATGCGAAGCGTGACCGCGGTCGAAACGCTGCTTGAACGGCTTGCGGCCCTCGAGAGCGCCACCGATCAGCCGTTGCACGCCCAAACGCAAGCGTCCGCTTCGCCGGTGCCGGAAAAAAAAACTTTGAACAAAGCTCCGGCGGCTGAAAAGCCTTTATTTTTCGATCCGCCCGAACCTGCGCCCCATATTCTTCCTGAACCTTCCGAAATAGCTCCTGATCAGCAGGACCAAGTTCCGCCAACCGAGAGCAAGGATCAACCGCCCATTACTTCTGAGCCGGTTGTCCCAAAACGCGCGTACGACCTCAGTTTCCTTGACGGTATTGATCTTCCGCTGCCCGATATTCCGTCGGAAGAACTTGTGCACGCCGACGACGACTGGCTCGACAACGCGCTCGATCAAAAGCTGGCTGCCGCAGGCGAAGAACTTAAACCGCTCGCGAACGCAGAACAGTTATTGGCAGCGGCACTTAAACGACGATCGGAGCCGGTTGCGGCCAACAGCGGTCAAAACGGGTCCGGTGCGGCCGCCGCCGCACCGGCTTTGGATATCGCTCCATTCACCGCACCGTCCTTTGACGAAACAGAAGCCATTGAAATGCCAGTGCTCTCCGCCAACCCGACCGAAGAAGAACTCCTCGCCTATGCCAGTGCAAACCCGGTCGTCCGCAGCGCGCTAAAGGTTTTTCGCGGTACGATCCGTGAGGTCCGAAAGTTATAGCGTTTGCTTCTGAGATCGTTCCGGTTGGGAACATTGCTGCCGCTCCTTTCGTATTCGTGATAGATTTGGCAGAATCAGTTCATACGAATGAAAATTAGCCTGGCTCGGGCAAAAACGATTTTCTCACTCGCGGTGCTGATGGCCATTTTCAGCACTCTATCCGCCTTTGGCCAAACTCCTGAAGAATTTTCGATCGACAGACCGCCTCTGCCGCCGCCGACAAGTCCGGTCATGGACTACGCAGGCGTTATGGATGCGTCTGCAAAGGCGGCGCTTGAAAAACGTGTCATAGATTTTAAGGCCGCAGCCGGCGTGGAACTGGGCGTTGCCGTCGTCCGAACTACCGGCGAACGGCCTATTTTCGATTATTCTTTGGCGGTTGCACGCGGCTGGGGCATAGGTTCAAAAGAGGACGACAACCCCGGCGCCTTGCTCATGGTGGCGATCGACGACCGCAAATATTTCACGCAGATCAGCCGAAATCTCGAGGACGAACTGCCTGACGGACTTGCCGGGAGCCTGCAGCGGCAGTTTCTCGTACCTGAATTCAAGAAGGGCAATTATGCCAAAGGTATCGCCGACACTATCGATGCCTATATTCGCACAATTGAGGCGCGGCGGTCCGGCATATCGACACCGACGCCGACGCCGTCGGCCGGAAAACGGACCGGGCCTTTTGGGACAAACGGTTATAGCTGGTTCTGCTGCCTTGCGGTAATACTGGTTATAATTCTTATCATATGGTCAAACCGAGGTGGCGGTTCAAGCGGCCGAGGCAGCGGCGGCGGCGGATTCGGTTCGGCACTGCCCTGGATCATTGGCTCGGCGATCGCCAACTCCGGCAGCAGTGGTTCATCGTCCTCGAGTGATTGGGGCGGCAGCTGGGGCGGCGGCGGTTCGGACTGGGGCGGTTTCGGTGGCGGCGGTGATTTTGGCGGCGGCGGAGCCGGCGGCGATTGGTGATGACTATGAAACATCAATTCGAGGGGTTTATCGATGATCTGAAAGCCACGCACGGAGAGAATCTTGCGTCGGTCATTCTCTACGGTTCTGCCGCGGCGGGCGATTTCGTTCCGCAGCAGTCAAACTACGATCTGCTCATCGCCCTGCACCGGATAACTCCGGAAGATCTACGGAATGCCCACGCCACCGTACGCGAATGGCTAAAAATGGGCCATCCGGTCCCGGTGTATTTCACCGTTTCCGAACTGAACGACGCGGCAGATGTTTTTCCTATCGAATTCCATCGAATGGAAACGGCGAGAAAGGTCCTTTTCGGTACTGATGTTCTTGCCGGCATGAAGATCTCAGACGAAAATCTTCGGCATCAGACCGAATATGAATTGCGGAGCAAGCTCATCCGCCTTAGGCGAAAATACATACCGGCCTCGGGTTCGGCGGATAGCCTGATGGGCCTGATGGCCGAAAGCATCTCGAGCTTTGCCGCCCTTTTCGGCGCCGTGCTTATTCTCCGGGGCATTGAACCGCCTGCGACAAGGCAGGCGATCATTGCCCGCACGGTCGAACATTTGCACGTTGACGGGACAATATTTGAAAAGATACTTAATATACGCGGAAATAATGTTGCTGAAGCCATGAATGAAGCCAGTGCGAACCGGCTATTCGGCGAATATCTGGAACAGATCGAAAAGGTGATCGATTCGGTGGACAAGGCGGGTACATCGTAAATCGGAAATTGTCGATGGTTGATCGCAAACTGACGCGATCAACAATTGGCGATCGACACGAGACAATTGACTTTTTATGAGGAGAGAAACAATGAAAAGAGGAATTTTGTTGACGATCGCGGCGTTCGCGATGTTCGGCCTTAGCGGCTGCAGTTACAACGAGCTGACTGCAAAACAGCAGAATGTAAAGGGCAAGTGGGCAAATGTTGAAAGCTCAATGCAGCGGCGTGCGGATCTTATACCAAACCTGGTAAAAGCGGCCCAGATGGCCGGTGTCCAGGAACAAGAAGTGTTCGGCCAGATCGCCGATGCCCGTTCCCGCCTTTTGAACGCTCAACAGGCGACGCCCACAGGCGAGGGCGGCGAAAAAACCGCCGAACAAAAGCAGGCCGTTATTGAAGCAAATAATAGCTTTGGCGGCACGATCGGAAGACTGCTTAGTTTGCAGGAGCAATATCCGCAGCTGCGATCGACCGAAGCCTTTATGAACGTGCAGACCGAGCTTGCAGGCACAGAAAATCGGATCAATGTCGCTCGGACAGACTATAATGCCGCGGTGCAGGAGTACAACACGACACGCAATTCCTTCCCGGCCGTCCTGACCGCCGGGCTGCTTGGATTTAAGGAAGAACCGACATTCAAGGCCGAACCGGGGGCCGAA
>CAUJFK010000410.1 GCA_963169175.1 Acidobacteriota bacterium
TCATAGGTTTCATTTACCTGCGCCGGCGCATTCAGTTGCGGAAGCCCTAGCGTGAGCAAGGGCTTAGTGCGTGCCGTGGATGTTAAGCCCGTGCTCACGCTAGGGCTTCCGCATTAATTGCGCGGGCTTCTGCAATCATAAAAATCGCGCTCTTATTTCTGGTGTCGGCATCATGCACGCGTCCTGTTTGCCGAATAGCCGATATCTGTTCCTCGCAAAAAGTTTATAGAAAAGATCGCGGATCGGCCTGGGGATAATGATAAAAGCGTACGTCCAAGCCCACACGCCGTTTAAATGTTTTGCCACACGCAACGCTCCGGTTGAGTATGTATAAACCTTCTCATCTTCGACCAGAATTATCGAATCCGTTTCCGATTGGTCGATGCCGTATCTGGCCGATAGTTCCTTGCCGATCTCGGACTGCAAGGCCGCGAATTTGAAATATCCTGCTTTGTCGTGTTCGATAACCGAATTGACGGCACCGTTGCAAAAGTTACAAACTCCGTCGAATAAAACGATGGCTCCCATATCAGATCACATGCAGACGCCCGCACGTAAGAGGCTGTGTCAAGACCCAAAAGTAGCTGCGGAGCAGCGGAATATTTGTAGCCCCACGTGAAGCGAAGCGAAACGTGTGGTAAGTCGAGCCTAAATCTCAAAGCCCGTGTAACGGGCGGCAGACTTTCGCTAAATTATTGAAACCAAGAGAAGTAACATCCCTCTCTGTCGCCCACTACGTGGGCCTGGAGTCTTGTTTTCATCCTAACCACGGGTTTCGCTTTGCTTCACCCGTGGCTACTTTCTGCCACTGCTTCGCAGGTTAAGAAGGTTTTGACACAGCCTGGTTAGCCAGGGCGTGATACTAACGCCACACATTAAGCCCTTACTAACGTGCGGGCTTCTGCAGCTCCTCTGAAATTCTACCGCAAGATGCGGATAGATTTCAGATTTGGTTAGGAATAAACTTGTGAACATGAACGAGGAAGTATTTTGGCAGGCGGTAAATGCAAATGACGCACGGTTTGATGGTGCGTTTTATCTCGGTGTAAAGACAACGGGCATCTATTGCCGTCCGTCGTGTCGGGCCAGGACACCGAAGCGTGAGAATGTCGCGTTCTTTGCTACGTGGAACGATGCGGAAAAGTTTGGCCTACGGGCGTGCCTGAGATGTAAACCTAAAAACGGCGAGATGGCCGATCCGCAGATCGAAAAGATCCTGAAGGTGTGCGAACTGCTGCGGACGGACGATGCATATTCACTCGAACGGTTGGCCGGCGAGGTGCGGCTGAGTCCATATCATTTACAGCGGAGTTTTAAGGAGATCATTGGCGTTTCGCCAAAAAAATATTCGGAGGCAAAAAGAATGGAGCGGTTCAAGGCGGAATTAAAGGAAGGCAGCGATGTCACTGCGGCGATGTACGATGCCGGGTTTGGGTCGAGCAGCAGATTGTATGAAAAGGCCGCAGAAAATATGGGAATGACGCCTGCCGCATATAAGAAAGGTGGTCAGGGCGTGACGATAAATTATTCGATCACGGATTGTGAACTCGGACGCATCCTTGTTGCCAGAACAATAAAAGGCCTGTGCAACGTGGCGTTTGCGGACGATGATGAAAGCCTTGAGACAAATTTGCACAATGAATATCCGAATGCCGAAGTTGTAAAAGACGCACAGGTATTGAAAGGATTCATCGACGAGATCCTCAAGCATTTGTCCGGCGAAAAGAAGCGGCTCGATCTCCCGTTGGACATTCAGGCGACGGCATTTCAGATGCGGGTGTGGGAATTACTGAGAAAGATCCCGTACGGCGAGACCATCACCTACAGCCAGCTTGCCGAACAACTCGGCGACCGTAAAAAGGTGCGGGCCGTGGCACAAGCATGTGCAAACAATCGCGTCGCCGTCGTCGTTCCATGTCATCGCGTGGTCGGCAAGGATGGAAAAATGGCGGGTTACCGATGGGGCATGGCGAGAAAGGAGAAGCTGCTTGCCAGCGAACGAAGATCGTAGATGTTTCTGATCTTACGCTCTTGTTTCAAAACCCAGATCTTTCTCATCTGCTTTGAGCGTTGGTAACTATTTCCCACTGAACAAGATGAAAATGAATATAGAATAAGATGAACAATAGGCAGCATTCATTGGCCGGATGTCATAGAACGATCCGCTCCCAAATGTAAGTTTTTGTAAACTTCCCAAAGAGCGCTTTGCATTTTGGGATTTTTCATTTATTCTCTTGCGTATTAACAAGGCGTAACAGTTCAATCTTCTGAATTCCGTTCAAATTCGAATATGAAACCAAGGCTACTTCTGCTCGCCCTGGGAGCGATCGGTTCGATCTTTAGTCTTTCGGCATTTGCACAGTCGTACGCGATAACAAATGCACGGATCGTTACGGTTTCCGGCGGCACGATCGAGCGTGGGACGGTCGTTGTCCGCGACGGCCTGATCGAATCTGTCGGGGCCGATGTTCGGACGCCGGCAGACGCGCAGGTGTTTGACGGCACCGGGCTGACCGTTTATCCGGGGTTTATCGATTCGCTGACCAATCTTGGCATTGCCGCTCCCCGCCCGTCACCGAGTCCGGCGGGAGCGGGCGGCTTTGGCCAGGCGGCTGCGGCCGCTGCGGCGGCGAATCCATCGAACTCCAATTATCCAAACGGCTTTCGGCCCGAAGACATGACGCTCGATGATGTGCGGGCGGGCGATTCGCAATTTGAGGCCAATCGGAACGCGGGGTTTACCACCGCGCTCACCGTGGGACGCACCGGCATCTTCAATGGGCATTCGGCGCTGATAGAACTTGCGGGCAGTTCGGTTTCCGCGATGACGGTCAAGAATCCGGTGGCCCTTCACGTCACGTTTGCGACCATTCCCGGCCAATATCCGGGCTCGCTGCTCGGCACATTCTCGGCCTTGAGGCAAATGTTGAACGACGCGCGGCGGCAGCAGGAATTGGAGAAGATGTATGCCGCCAATCCGCGTGGAATGAAGCGGCCTGAATCCGACAAATCGCTCGACGCTTTGATACCGGTACTAAACAGGAAGATCGCGGTCGTCTTTACGGCGAATAGGGCAAATGACATTGTCCGTGCGCTTGATCTGGCGAAGGAATATAACCTCAAGGCGATCATTTCCGGCGGGCAGGAGGCGGATAAGTTTATCGACAGGTTAAAGGCGCAGGATGTTGCTGTGCTGCTTTCGCTCAATTTTCCGAAACGTACGGCCGCCGCATCGCCCGAGGCGGATGATGAGCCGATGGAAACGCTTCGCTTCCGTGCCAGTGTTCCAAAGGTCGCCGGAAAGCTGGCCGCCGCGGGCATAAAGTT
>CAUJFK010000411.1 GCA_963169175.1 Acidobacteriota bacterium
CGGTGTCTGGACACGGGCTCAGGCAATTGTGTTTGCCCGCGATCACGAGTTTCAAAGTGGACAAGCTGGTTTGTAGTACAATTGGGCTGGATGAGACCCGGAGAAGAACTAATCAACCAAGGCCTGGCCGATCTCGCGGCAGGGAATGAGACCGTTCCGTCCCTCCTTGTTTCGATAGGTGCTCATAGACTGCGGAGGTCAGGCGTTGCGGTTCCCGCCGGTACTTTTGGCGATCCTGAGCATCGACTCTACAACCTGCTGGCATCGGAAGATCCAGATGCCGCTCACTCCAGATATAATGCACTGATCAGACGATTGATCAGCTACGAACGCGCTGCCGAATGCGGGATCTAGCAAACGAACAAAAGATATTTGAATTTTTTAAGTTGCTTGGCCGACGAGTTCGGAGCGAGGTACGCGTGTACATTACGGGTGGGGCGACCGCTGTTTTGACGGGCTGGCGGGATACAACAGTTGATATCGATCTAAGGTTCGAGCCAGAGGTCGACGAGTTGTTTCGTGCCCTCCCAGAATTGAAGGAGAAACTTTGGCTGAACATCGAACTTGCGGCGCCGTCCGATTTTATCCCGCCGCTTCCTGGATGGAAGGAACGCTCGCTATTCATTGGGCGCGAGGGCAGAATCAGTTTCTATCATTATGATCCTTACAGTCAGGCGCTCGCGAAGATAGAACGCGGTCACGAGAAGGACCTGCTCGATGTGGCCGCAATGTTCGAACGGGGAATGATCGAGCCCGAAAAACTGTTGGAATTATTCGAGTCTATCAGACCCCAGCTGTATCGTTATCCGGCGATCGACCCAACCAGCTTTTCCAATGCGGTAGATCGAGCCCTGGTGTAAGGCTAACCGTGACGACGGCCTCGAGCGAGAATTAAGTTTTCATCAACCCTACGCGTCGTATTGACGTTTCGTGGCATACGCTGGCTAACCTATTCTCTAAATCGTGCGCGGCCGGCGATGCGGTCATAGAGCCAGCCGGGCATGAAGCGGCCGGCGCGGACGATCGTCGCAAGCTGCCATGGAAAGGCCGCGAAGCGTTTTCTTTTCTCGATGGCTTTCATAAAGTGCGGGATCGAATCGTCCCGCTCCATGATGAACGGCATTTTTGCGGCCCTTGCAGAAGTGAGCGGCGTACGGATAAAACCGGGTTGGATGATAGTCACGTCGACGCCCGTTTCAAGAAGATCAAGGCGAAGGCTTTCAAAGAACGCGTTCATTCCGGCCTTGCTCGCCGAATATGCGGCGGACTTTGGTATACCGCGAAAACTCGCAAGACTCGACACGGCAACAATTTGTCCCGATCCTCGTTCGACCATCGGCTTGACGACCGCGTAAACGGCGTTGACCGCACCCATCAAATTGATATCGATCAGTTTTTTGACCGCCCGCGGCGTATAGGCCTGCGTTTCGTCATCGACCCCGCCGACGCCGGCATTTCCGATAAGAATATCTATGCGGCCGAACTCCGCCCGCATTGCGTCCGCGGCCTCGACGACGGCCTTCTCGTCGGTCACGTCAAGCGCAAAAACGCGTGCCTCGCCTCCCGCAGCACGGCAGCGTTCAGCAAGATCTTCGAGCAACTCCCGACGCCGGGCGATAAGGCCGATAATAGCTCCTCTTCCCGCCATCGCAAGCGCGAGGCCTTCGCCAATCCCGCTTGACGCGCCCGTAAGAAAGACTATCTTATTCTTCCAGTTCATCAAGAAAACAAGGCTCTGCTGCAGCAAGCCGTTGGATCATATCGTCAAGTTCACGGCTTCCAAAGAGTTCCGCCCCGTGCGTTCGGCGGAAGGCCTTCTGTCCGGCCGTCATACCAGAAATAGCCGTTCCTGTTCACCATATACATTACAGTTTTTTCTTTGACCAGCCCGCGTTCGCCTCGTGCGGTTTGGGTATCAAAGGTGCTGAAGTACAGGTTGTTAGGATGCGTGTGAGCATAGGCACAGGCCTTCGAATAGGCGGGCACAATACCCAATGGCTGCCACAACCCGTCGGCCGTGATCGCCTTGTATAACGGTTCCTGGAACGAATATTTGTACCCGCCCATCGTATTCGGCCAGCGAAAGATGATCGTGCCCCATTCAGGCGACTGCGCCGCACTCATCGGTTGGGCCGGGAGTTTTGCCTCCAGGGCCTTTAACGCCCAATATGCGGCCTCTTTTTCACTCTTGTAATAGTACGCCATCGGTCGTTTCCCCCTTCTCGGAGGGACGCACCATGAGAGCCGATTTTGCCGACGACCTTGAGCGGCCGGGAATCGAGAAGAACTATACTTCCACGATCGTTGTCACGATAACGGGTTTCGTTCCCAACTCCTTCTGAATGAAACGCTTAAGGGCAATTCGAAGTGCCTCTTTCAGGATCGCCCGATCGGCGATGTGCTCGCGTTTCATCGCGGCCACGGCATGGGACATTGCCGCACGCGCATCGGCGATAAAGCCGTTTGACGGATCAACGCCGGCAACGCCCTGAAACTCTATCTGCGGCTGTCCCGCGACCTCTCCCGTTGATCTGTCAATAGTAACGACGAGTGACGCCGCTCCGCCGTATGCTAATTTTTTGCGTTCGCGAACCACATCGTACTCGATCTCTTCGCTTGATTCTTCGTCAATAAAGGTCTTGTACAATTCGCGCTTTTCAGCAACGCGGGCGCCGTGTTCGTCAAATTCCAGCACTTCACCGTTCTCGATCAAAATGATGTTGTCATCAGAATAGCCCGCGACGTGATTCTTTACATACTCTTTGTGACGGAACAGCATGCGGTACTCGCCGTGGATCGGCACGAGATATTTTGGCCGTGCAGTTTCGACCATTATCCGAATATCTTCCTGCGAGGCATGGCCCGAAACGTGAATGAGCCGACGCTTTTCTTCAATGATATTCGCCCCACGCTTGTATAGATGGCCGATCAGACGGCTGATCCCCTTTTCATTGCCGGGGATAATGCGTGCAGACAGAATGACGGTGTCGCCCGTATCGATCTCAAGGCCCTTGTAAACGCCTGTTGCCAAATTCCAAAGTGCCGCCCGCATTTCGCCCTGCGAGCCTGTCACCAGATATACGATCTCGTCATCATTGAGTGCTCGAGAGTCACCAATGGAAACCATATCGCCATGATCGATCTGCAGCAGTCCCTGCTCCTCGCCGATCTCGACGTTCTTTTGCATCGAGCGGCCGAGGACACAAACCTTGCGGCCGTACATCCTGGCCACATCAAAAACGATCTGCAACCGGTGAAGCGACGAAGAAAAGGTCGCAACAAAGATGCGGCCTTCAGCCTGTTCAAATATCTCTTCGAATGCCGGGATCACCGCCTGTTCCGACGGCGTTCGGCCGGGAACGGTCGCGTTGGTGGAATCAGCCAACAACGCCAGAACACCCGCATCACCGTATCGTTTGAGGGTCTTTAGGTCGTATGGTTTGCCGATCACGGGCGTGTCGTCGATCTTGTAGTCGCCGGTATGTATGACCGTTCCAAGCGGTGTGGTTATGGCCAGCGAAAAACAATCGACCAGCGAATGCGATGCGTGGATGAACTCGATCTTAAAGCTCCCGATATTAATAATGTCATTGGCCGCCACCCGATGGAGCAGGACCTCGTTCATCATGTCGAATTCTTCGAGCCGCTTTTCGGCGAGCGCCAGCGTAAACCGCGAACCGTACACAGGAATATTGAATTTCCGAAGCAGATATGCGAGCGCACCGATATGGTCCTCATGCCCGTGTGTAAGGACGAGCGCGGTTATATCGTCACGGTATTCTTCCAGAAACTCAAAGTTTGGTATCGAAATATCGACACCAAACGGCGTTTCCTCGGGAAAGCCCATACCGGCGTCCACGATGATCATTTCATCACCGTAACGGATGCCCATGCAGTTCATCCCGAATTCGCCGATCCCGCCAAGTGGAATTATCTCTAATCTATTCAATGCTTTTCCTTCACTTGGAATATAGCTTACTACACACGTTCGCGATTACGCAGCACCTTATATTTTTCATGTGAACATAGATCATTTCGCCTAGGCGCTGTTTTGCCTGCGTTTCTTTGCATGCTCGACGAGCTTTGCGTGAGGTAAACCCCGTTTCACGCAATGCCGCAAAGGCCGCAAAGAAGCGCCAGGAAGAAAATTCGCATCGAGCCCGACAAAATTATGACACTGCCACTGGTCATTGAATCTTGACAAGGAAATAATGAATCAGGTAGGTTTGTTCTAACAGTTCAGGGGAGTAGATAGCCCTACGGTGGGTTCGCTGCTGTCGTCAATACGGTCGGTTTTGAAAAAGATCGATCCGGCGCAGCGAGAAAGTATCGAGACCTTTACTGCGATTCGATTTTGATCGGTCGTGGAAGGTCTTTTCCTTTTTCGGCCTTCTAGATTTCAGGAGGTTCGTGGATGCTGTTTCCTTTTGCCGAATACTGGTGGTTTTACGCAGGTTTTCTGGTATTCGTTCTGTTCATGCTGGGGCTCGACCTCGGCGTCTTCAACCGCAAGGCCCATGCCGTAACATTCAAAGAGGCTACGGTGTGGAGCGTGGTGTGGGTTGTCCTCGCTCTTTCATTCTGTTTTGGGTTCTACCAATACACATCCTCTATTCATGGAACGACGATCGGCAAGAACGCTGCCCTTGAGTTTCTGACCGGCTATGTCATCGAATATTCTCTATCGGTCGACAACATTTTTGTCTTTGTTCTAGTCTTCAGCTATTTTGGCATTCCCGCAAAGTACAAACACCGCGTGCTGTTCTATGGCATACTCGGCGCCCTGATCTTCCGTGCCATTTTTATCGCACTCGGCTCTGCATTGATGCAGTTCCACTGGGTGATATACCTTTTTGGCGGATTTCTGATCGTAACCGGCATCAAGATGATGTTCGGCGGCCATAACGAGATCGAACCGGAAAAAAATCTGCTGCTGAGAATATTTCGGCGGATAATGCCCGTGGACCACACCATCGACGGCAAGAGTTTTTTCAAAAAGGTTAGCGGCAGATGGCACGCAACGCCGCTGTTTGTTGCTCTGTTGTTCCTTGAGGCGACGGATATTGTCTTTGCTGTCGATAGCGTGCCGGCCATCTTTGCGGTCACAAGCGAGCCCTTGATCGTCTTCACGTCGAACATCTTCGCCATTCTCGGCCTTCGGTCGATGTACTTTATGCTTGCGGGCGTAATCCACAAGTTTCATCTAATCCAATATGGCCTTGCGGTCGTTCTGGTATTTGTCGGATTGAAGATGGTCTGGCTGAATGATGCGTTTGGCGGCAAGTTCCCGATCACCTGGTCGCTGGGGATAATTGCTGGGGCGATCGGCCTTTCGATCGTGCTTTCCATTGTTTTCCCTCCGCGAGAACATGATGAAAAACCGGCCGATGAAGATGGCAAGTTAAACGGCGGCGATGGCACGGTATAACCGCTGCCATTCGTCCAGCGTAAGGGCTTCGGCCCGTGTCCTTGGGTCGATCTCAGCCGCATTGAGGGCCGTAGAATAATTCGAATAGACGGCCTTTAAATTATTTGCGATGGTCTTGCGTTTCTGAGCGAATCCGGCGGCGACAAGCTGCAGCATGCCGGCTTCGTCGTTGAAATATGGTTTTGGTGTAATTTTGACGACGGAGCTCCAAACCTTTGGCACAGGCCAGAAGGCCGTCGGCGGAACATCAAAGAGCTTTTGAACATCGAAGGCGGCTTCCGCCAGAACGGTCAAATAGCCGCGCTCCGAATTTCCGGCCCGTGCAGTAATCCGGTCGACCACCTCACGCTGAAACATCAGAATAAGCGAAGTGAAAATCTCGCGCTGGGCAGCAACGTGTCGAAGGACAGGCGTTGAAATGTAAAAGGGCAAATTAGCGGCCAGTTTCACCGTCGGCCGTGCGGAGTTTGTCTGCGGCACTGATCCAAACTGAGACAGCAATTTGTTGAAATCCACCGTCAACGCATTGCGTTCTATCAAATGAAAATTACCCTTGCCGCTGAAGTTCTCCCTCAGCGGCCCGATCAGATCGCGGTCAAGCTCGATCGCTATCACCTTTGCGCCTGTTTGAAGGATCCGTTCGGTCAAAGCTCCGCGTCCTGGGCCGATCTCGATTATCGCGTCATCCGGCGTCGCCTCGACCGCGGCCGCGATCTTTGCAAGATAATTTGGATCTGAAAGAAAATTCTGCCCAAGCGACTTTTTCGGCCGCATCCGTTCGCCAAGCGCTCGCTTCGTTGGCTTCATTTGATTGGATAGCCTGTCATTTCAACATCGTCTCCTAAACGGTCCATGTCGATATCCTTGAGCCGAAGGGCTTCGGCGAGGCTGGAAATGCCCGGACCGCCGACCGCGGACGGCGATTCTCCGCCGATGATCATCGGTGCATAAATAAAGGTGATCTTATCGATCAGTCGGGCCTCGACAAACGCTCCAGCAACGGCAGTGCCGCCTTCGACGAGAACAGACTGGATCTCGCGTTTGCAGAGTTCTTCTAACACGGCGGTCAAATTTCTCGCCCCGCCTTCGATCGGGACAACCTCGACACCACGATCGGTCAACCGCGCCACCGTTGCAGGATCGATACAATTTGGAAACACGATGGTTGGAGCATCACCGGTGGTCGTGGCAAGGATCGAATCCGGGGAAAGGCGCAGCCGATTGTCGAGAATTACCCGAACAAGCGACCGGCGGCGTGCCTTGCCGCTGCGGTCGGTCAGGCTTGGGTTATCGATGACAGCCGTGCTCGCACCAACAAGGATCGCATCGTGTTCGTGGCGAAGGTCGTGGACCCGCGCACGTGCGGCCGCACCGGAGAGAGCAGTCGATACGCTGCCGTTGACCGATATTCGCCCGTCCAGCGATATCGCGAGTTTCAAATGGACAAACGGGCGTTTCTCTTGGTGCCAGCAAATGAATTTTTCATTTAGCCGCGATGCCTCATCGGCAAGAACGCCCGTCACGACCTCGATCCCGGCGTTTCTCAATCGTTCAAAACCACTGCCTGACACCAAAGGGTTTGGATCGTCGATCGGACACACCACGCGCCGGATGCCCGCATTGATCAATGCCTCGGTACACGGCGGCGTCTTGCCGAAATGATCATGCGGTTCAAGCGAAACATAGGCCGTGCCGCCACGGGCCCGCTCACCAGCCTGGTCAAGTGCGATCACCTCGGCGTGGGTCGTTCCGTCCTTAACATATGTGCCCTCGCCAACGATCGTTCCGTCGGTTGAGACGATGACGCAGCCGACCAATGGATTTGGCGAAACGCGTCCTACGCCGGCGCGCGCTAATTCAATTGCGCGAGCGGTTAGGTCAAGATCAATTTTTGTAGGTTTGGGCAACGAAGATCCATTCGAAAACCAGCTATTTCGTGACAGCTAGTTCTCAACAACTTAAGGTAAAAAGGCCATTAAATTAACTTACAGTGACAAATACAAAAAGGTCATTTACATGTTATACGATCCCGACATATCTGATCGGAAGATCAAGTTCTTTCGCTATCGCGACCGCTATGCCGCCTTTTGCCGTGCCATCAAGTTTGGTTAGAACAAGGCCGGTCACGTTTGCGACCTTTGTAAACTGGCGGGCCTGCTCAAGTCCGTTTTGGCCGGTCACCGCGTCGATAACGAGCAAGGTTTCATGCGGTGCATCCTGCACCTCACGGCCGGCGATCCGCTTCATTTTTTCAAGCTCAGCCATGAGGTTCGCCTTGTTGTGAAGCCTGCCCGCCGTGTCCACGATAAGCACATCCGCGTTTCTAGCCTTGGCTGATTGAAGTGCGTCAAACAGCACGGCAGCGGGATCCGTTCCCTGTTTTTGCTGAATGATCGGAACACCGGCCCGCTCGGCCCAAATCTCAAGCTGATCGGATGCGGCGGCGCGAAATGTGTCCGCGGCACAGATCAGGACGTCATTCCCTTCGTTCTTGATACGCTGCGAAAGCTTTCCGATGGTTGTCGTCTTCCCGACGCCATTCACGCCAACGACCATCAAAACGTACGGTTTTATCGCGTCTGCGACGTTTGTTTCGGATGCGACGCCGTGGTCCTTCGAATGCTGCAGGATATCGAGCAGCTCATTCTTCATGACCGATTTAAGGGCGTCGAGATCGTTTATCTCCTGCCGCGAAACACCCTTGCGGATAGCTTCGAGTATCTGCATCGTCGTCTGCACGCCGATATCGGTCGAGATCAGCATTTCTTCCAACTCGTCAAGCAGCCTTTCGTCGATCTGCTTGCGGCCTTCAAAAATGGTGTCGAGCTTGGTATTGATCGAATCGCGCGTTTTCGCGATCGCATTCGAAAATCGAACCCCTATCTCTCGTTCAACAGCCGCTTCTTGCGCCTGCAGTTCTTCCATCGACTTGTCGAGGCCCAGTGTCGATGTCGAGAATTTGTCTTCCTTTTTCCTACGCCAAAAAAGTGCCATATATATAACGTCCGCCAAAAAAGCCGACGCTTGTGTAAATATTCGATTATAAAAAATTATCGAACGGCAACAAAACGGTGGATGAAGTAGCCCGCGTATAGCGCGATCTCTATTCGATCGTACGCGTCCAAAGAAAACTTTTCGGTTCGTGAGATTCGTGCCTTCGTTTCGTTCATTTCGAGGTAAGGCTGACGGCTTCGCCACCACGAAGCCGACGAAAGGAAGGCACGAATCGCCGCGAAACAAGGATATTCTCTGCGTTCAAACGCAAATGGGCTACACGTTGGCGCGCGGATGGGCAAGGGCGTAATACTCAACATCCGTATTGCGCCCTTGCCCACACGCGGACATCTGCATGATCCGATGTCCTATCTAGCCAGCTTCAGCTTATCTCGCGATTTGAACAGTGCGTAGCCGAGGATGCATGAGAAAACTACCGAAAAATAGAATGTGACAAAACTGCCGATGATAGTTGCCGGCAGGTTGCCGACCTTTGGAAGGTCAAGCGGGCTAAACAATATTCCAACGACACCCGCGATCACCAGGCTCATTACGCCGATAATAAGGCCCATTAGCAATATCAAGACATACGATCCGCCCAGCCGCCTTATCGTATCCAGGCCGACCATTGGATTGATCGTTGCAGTGAATGAACGTGTATAGCCGGCCACCGCGCATGCCGCCGGATAATAGAACAATCCCCATAACAACGTTAAGAACCCGAAAACCACAAGCGGTGCGGCAAGTCGAAGTATCTTTTGTAGTGCCGCCATGTAGCCGGCCTGATCGAACTCTGCCTGAACGGGTTGTGCGGATTGAAGCTGCTTTGTCCTGATCTCCTGAAGCAGTTGGTCCAGCTTCTCCTGATCAGGCACCTGGTCCGTTATTCCCGTTGCCGCCGCAGTCTGGCCTGTTTCGGCCGATGCCGCCGCCGTTTGTTGATCGGTCATGCGGCGTTCGTTCTGCTGCTTTACCTTGCTTAATATTTCGTTGACCTCTTTGGTCTGCTCGGCCGTCCGGTCGGGCGCATAGATCTCTGTTCCGGGCACGCTGGTGAGTTCACGATTGAATTTCTGTATCTCAGCCGCCGCCGAACTCAGCACAAGATAAGTGCCGATCGCAACAACAAGCACGAACGGCCCGAACGATACGATATTTGCAGCAATATACAGAAAGAACGGATGTACAACATCATCCCAAAGTGAGAAATTGTCAAAACTCGGCATGAAATCAACATCGAGATTTCCCTGCGTGAAGTTGTCGATCAAATTGGCTCGTATCCCAAAAACGACCATATTGGCGAGCATAAAGCAAAAGATCGCCGCGGCGGCCAGGAACAGGTTGCCGAGCGACGCCGCGGATTGGCCGAACGTAAAGATCATGAACATCAGCCCGCCGAGGAACAGGCTTGATCTGAATTTGAACGGGTATGCGATCGCACGGCCAAAATCGGAAAATCCGAAAGATTCGGAACCGATACCGGAATTGACCGCCGCGCGCTTTGCCTGTGTCGCGGCCTCGGCAACCGAACGGCACATGCCTCCGCAGCCCGGGCATATGCGGACGCCGCCGTATGAACTTGGACACGCCTTGCACAGCTCAAGTCCGCAGCCCTTGCATAAATACGCCGCCTGGCGGTCGCTGTGATTAGCGCATTGGCCGGACGTAGCAGCTCGCGTATTTGTTGAACTCTGAGGGCGGCCGGGCGTCGAAACCCTTTCCGTAACATTCCTGGAATTTGGCAATGCCTGCGGCAGATCAACGGTCTTTGCTTCCGAAGCAACGGATGCCGCATGAACAGGTACTTCCGGCGGCACGGCCGCGTTGGTCGTACTCTGAACAACGGGCATCGGTTCTCCTTTTGCCCGGGCATTGAAAAAAGGAATGAGTGAAGGCACTTTTTGCGCCTCGATCCATCGCAGGTTGCCCTTCCGCACCTTATCACTTGGCAGCAGCGATCCCTCGCCTATCCATTCGGGCAGTTCCGCCAGCGGCGCTTCGTATATCTGGCCGCCTACTTCAACCTGCCAGACCTCATTGTTATGATCCTGGTCCATATCAAAGTTTGTTTATGTGAGGGTGAGAATTTCTTCGGTGACAGGTTCCGGCAGTATCTCAAGCTCCGGCTTGCGGGCTGGTGCTGCCCGATTATTTACAAGTCCGGCCGTGTCTTTGTTTTCATTCAGGAATTTAACTATACCCTTGCCTATCTCGCCCTTATCGCAACCGCGAACGAGGGCCTCTACTACTTTCGCATCGTATCTCGTCCCGACAAAAGTCTTTATCCGTTCAAGGGCCTCTGGCAGCAGCATTCCCTTTTGATAGGGCCGGTCGATCGTCATCGCATCAAACGTGTCAGCCACCGAAACTATCTTTGCCTGAAGCGGTATCTGTTCATCTGTCAATCCTTGCGGGTAGCCCTTGCCGTTTACCATCTCGTGGTGCATATACATGCCGGGCAAAAATTCTTTCATCGCCGGGATCTGCGACATTATCTTGTAGCCCTTTTGCGGATGGGTCTTCATGATCTCGAATTCCGCATCGGTGAGCGCGGCGGGTTTTTTCAATATTGCGTCATCGATCGCTATCTTGCCGACATCGTGAAGCAATGCACTGATACGCAGCGTTTCAAGCTCTTCGTCTCCCAGGCCAAGCTGTCTGCCAATTCCCACGGATATCCGTGCAACGCGTTCGGAATGGCCGCGAGTGTACTTGTCCTTGCCGTCGATCGCCGCAGCCAGTGCCTTTACCGTGCCGACGAACAACTCGCGATTCTCCGCAGCGGCCTTGGCAAGGTTTGCGATGTGCTCTTCGA
>CAUJFK010000412.1 GCA_963169175.1 Acidobacteriota bacterium
CGATGAACTCTCAGACCGCACAAGCCTTCTTGCACTGAACGCTTCGCTCCAGGCCGGATCGGCGGGCGAGGCAGGTGCTGCCTTTGCATCTGTGGCGGAAGAGGTCGAACGGCTCGCTGAGCGTTCCAATCGGCTGACGCGACAGATCTCTTCCCTGACACAAACAATAAATGTCGAGACCAAAGATGTTGTCGCGTCGATGGAAGATACGATACGCGAGGTTGTAATTGGCTCAGCCCTTGCGGACAAGGCCGGCCAGTCGCTTGTCGCCATCGAAACTACATCGACAAAGCTTGCGGACCTTCTAAAGTCCATCTCCGATTCATCAAAATATCAGGCAAAGAGCGCCGAGGACATCTCAGGTGCGATGGACAATATTTTGGAAGTGACGGGAATTGTTGAGACCGGCTCGCGACGGGCCGCGGAATCTGTCCGGTCGCTCGTTGGCCTGGCAGAAACGCTTCAAAGCTCAGTCTCTCCGTTCAAGCTGCCGATCGAATCGATGCCGCACGGCACGGGCGCTTCATCGTCCGATTCGGCGTTCGTAAACTGATCCATACCGGCCCCTATACCCACAATGGAATCAAATCAGAGAACCACATTTATCGACGAGGCAGAACGAAAGCTCCGGATGGTCCGGAACATCATCCTCGTAAGCCGCCAGGAGGGCAGGCCGACCGCGATCGACCTTGCCGGTACCGTATCTATGCTTTGCCGCGAGGCAGGGCGTCTGGAACTAGGCTCCGTCGTCGCCGTGCTTGAAACGGTCGCGGCCGATTGCGCCGAACTCTCAAACCCAGATCGTCCGATAAGCGATGCCGAGGCCCGATCGATGCTCGATATGATCGCATATGCCGAAGCCGAGGTTGTAAAACTAAGGTTCAGCCATGACGACCGTGATCTTGGCAGCTTCGTGGACGAATCATTTGATGTCCTGATCGGCCCGCCGGACACTGCGGAATTTGTCGCCGAAGAGGCGGTCGAAGTGAACGTCGAAGAGATCGTTGTAGAAGAGGACGAGTTCGAACCTGATGCGGAAATGCTCGAGATCTTTTCGATGGAAGCGGACGAACTGCTGACAAATATCGAATCAAATCTTGCCAAGCTTGCCGCGGCCCCCGCCGACCGCGAGGCGTTGTGGGAAATACGGCGTCATGCCCATACATTCAAAGGTGCAGCGGGCATAATCGGCCTAAAAAAACCATCCAGTCTCGCTCACCGGATCGAGGACCTGCTCGACCGCCTTGCGCAGAACGAAGCGTCGGGCAATCCGAGTATTGTAGAACTCATTTCGGAAGCTGCCGTCTGCCTAAGGGCGCTCACGGCCGGCGATTCGACACCTGGGACGGCGGCCCGGACGGCGGCGGTCTATGCTGCTTTCGACAAGGCGATGTCATCGGTTACCGAACCGGCGGCCGCTGTTATCGAACAGGCGCCGGTCGAGATAACTGAAATGCCGCAGCCGGTCGAAGTTCATTCACAGCCGAGTGACACGGCCGAGACGACAGCGGTCCGTAATGCGCCGCCAACCGAAGAAACTTTGGCCCCGGCCGCAGACCCCGCATCCGCAAGGCGGCCGATCGTGCGGGTTTCAATAAACCGCCTGGACAATCTGGTCCGCACCGCACGGGATCTCGTTGTCAGCCGCTCGGCTGTTGAGCAGCGTATGGCCGGTCTTGATGCGCAATTGGACGCACTTGCGAAAACCACCCGGCGGCTTCAGGCCGCGCATGCCAAGATCGAGAACGATTTCGAAGCGTCAATGCTCCGCTCCTATGTCCCGCGGTTGTTTTCACGTCCGGGGATATCGTCGTCGAACGGCAATAACCTGGACATCGAATCCTTCAAGCCCGATCAATTTGATTCGCTTGAATTCGACCGTTATACGGATTTTCACGAAAGCACCCGCGAGTTATCTGAGTCAATACAGGATTGCTTCTCGATCGGCACTTCGCTCGAGGCCCTGAAGGCATCGCTCGAAACTGTTATCGAGGACCAGCGTCGCCTGATCGAAGAGACCCAGGAAAGGGTGATGCAGATCCGCCTTATTAAATTTGATTCTCTTGCGACACGGTTGCAGAGGGCGGTAAAGGTCGCCTGCGAAGAAGAACGCAAGGATGCCGAAATTGTTCTGGAGAACCCGAACGCCGAACTCGACACGGATGTGCTGGACCTGCTGGTCGAACCGTTGATCCACTTGATCCGCAACGCTGTCGTTCACGGCATCGAGCCGCCCGAAACGCGCCGCTTGCTCGGAAAGCCGGAAATTGGCCGAATAGCAGTTTGGGTCGCGAACCAGGAAACGCACATAGAGCTAAAGGTTTCTGACGACGGCCGGGGAATCAACGCATCCGCCCTGCGGGCACGCGCCGCGGAAGCAGGGATGCTAAATGCAGAAGATCCCGACCGAGGAACAGATCTGATCTCGCTGCTTGCCCTGCCGGGGTTAACGACCGCCGCAAAACTGACCATGAACGCGGGCCGCGGCGTTGGAATGGGCATCGTCAAGGAAAGCGTGGCGGCACGCGGCGGCACGCTAACGGTCGAAACGGCCCAGCAGATGGGAACAACATTTACCATCAAGGTTCCGCTGGCATTTGCCGTTACCGAGGCATTGCTTGTCCGGTCCGAGCGGAAAATGGCTGCGGTCCCGTTCAAGACCGTAAAGCGAATACTCGAGATCGCTCCGGCTGATCTTCGATGGGACGGGCCAAACGCCGTCGTCGAAATGTCGGCGGGCGTACATCCTGTATGTTGGCTCTCAGATCATTTTTCGCACAAGCGGCATGATGGTCCCGGCCTGCTGAACGCATTGCTTATTGAAACGGACGATACGCATTTCGTGCTGATCGTCGATGAAATTCTAAAAACGGAAGAAGTGGCCGTAAAGCCGCTTGGCAAACCGCTTGACCGGGTGATCGGCGTCATGGGTGCGGCTATCCTGGGTAACGGCGATGTTGCACCGGTGCTTGATGTATCCCAACTGGCGGCGGCCGGGCCGCGACAGCCGGCAGAAGCGCCAAGAAAGCCTGAGCCTGTCGAAAAGAAAACGGTCGTCCTCGTTGTCGATGACAGCCCAAGCGTACGCCACATGACATCGAAGGTGGTCACCGCCGCCGGATGGACCGCCCTGACCGCAAAGGACGGCGTCGAAGCATTGGAAATATTAAGCGGCGATCAATTGCCGGACGTTATCTTGAGCGATGTTGAAATGCCGCGAATGGACGGATATGAACTGGCCGCGGCATTAAGGTCGCACGCGACACTGTGCGAGATACCGCTTGTATTTATCACTTCAAGAGCCGGCGACAAGCATCGGGAAAAGGCCGATGAACTTGGGGTCACAGAATATCTTACCAAGCCGTTCCTCGACGCCGAATTGATCGGTACGGTCGAGAGGCTGGCGTTGGTTCCGGTCCCGGCATAACACAGAACCGGCTAGACCTTACTTCCCGGGCGGTTTGCTGGGACGGATCTCTACCTTGCTCGGTAAAGCGCGTGGGTCCATTCGCAATAGGTCGAGCGTCACCTGCGCAATGTCCGACGGCTGAAGCTGCCATGCCTTTTCATCGCTTGGCGAATCGCCGCCAAAATAAGTGTTGACGCTGCCCGGACAAATGCAGCTCACCTTTATGTTGTCCTGCCTGACCTCCTGCATAAACGCTTCCGAAAAACCGTTCAACCCGAATTTTGACGCATTATAGGCAGCCATTCCCGGATGTGCGTATTGCCCTGCGAGCGACGAGATATTAATGATGTATCCGCCGCCGCGCTTTTTAAGATGAGGTATGGCGTGATGGCAGGAATAAAACACCCCGAACAGGTTCGTCTCCAACGTTTGCTTGAATTCAGCCGAGGTTGTCTCTTCAACCGTCTTGCCAAAATAGCCGACACCGGCATTGTTGATAACAATATCAACGCCGCCGAAGGCCCGGGTGCAGTGCTCAAATATCATTTTCACGTGCTCTTCATTCCGCACGTCGCATGAGACAGCTTCCACCTCGCCAAGCGGCAGCAGCTTCTCAGCCGCCGCCTGCACACCCTCACGCCCGCGGCCGCACAGCAGCACACTGGCCCCTTCTTTCACTAACGCCTCGGCAATAGCGTAACCGATACCTTTTGTCCCGCCCGTAACAATGACGGCTTTTCCTGCAATTTTCATTTCGATAATTCCTAATGCAATTTAGATCCTTGCTGCCTGAAGTCGGTCCATTTTTCCTCCGCGGCAAAGGTGATCTTAGGTGACTTTTTCCGTCCAAGCTCCTTCCAGAGAATGGTAATGTTGCCGTCGTTCTCGTCGCGGATCACACGAAATACGATCAAAAGGTCTATACGCTTGTCGAAACCAAAAGCTAAAAACGGCACAGCCTCGCTTCCCCTTGTTCGATTCAGGTGATGCTTCTCGACATGGTTGCCTATCCTGTAAGCGATCGTTCGAAGCACGAATGTACTGTTCAACTGGGGCTCGACCGAATCGGCATACACCATGCCGCCGCTTTCGACGCCCTTGACAAGATCAAGGTTTTGACCACGAGCCTCGGCGAAGGTTGTCGCGGGAATAAATTTTCTAAGGAATGCGAGTTTGTCGGATTCGCTTGTGAATGACTCGATCGGGACGTTTCCGACGTTTACGAATATCGGTTGAGTGAAGAACGAAAGGATCGAAAGCCGGCCGTGGCGAAATGTCAGCACGGGCGACCATCCGGCGTCCGGGAAGGTATAACTTTCGCCGCCAAGGACAAAGTTCTTGCACTCGCCGTCAACCCGCACAAACCGTTCGTGCAGGCAATCAGAATCAAGAAACAATCGGAAAATTCCTGTCTTTGGCTGGGCAAGGAACTCTCTGTACTGCTCCAGGTCTCGAATATCGGGAGCAAGTAACGCCGCGAGCCGCGTTCGATCGGCAGAACTCATGCTTCGTATAGGATCGCGCGGCCGCCGGGCGGTCGCGCGGGCCTCGCTTTCGGCCCGGCGAAAGTCGGGAGATCCCGGACGGCCGAGATTGCGGTTGAATTCCTCGCGTTTTCGTTCGTTCTCCTGCACCCAGACAGGAAGCGGATTAGAAGGATTTGGCTCCTGGCTTGTACAAATGGCTGCCGTCAGGAGCAGAAGCAAAATTGAAATTACGAGTTCGGTCCGACGCCCGATCATAACCGCTCCTTCAGTATCTGATTGACCAGCTTTGGGTTAGCTTTTCCGTTTGACGCTTTCATCACCTGGCCAACAAAAAATCCAAACAGCTTCTCGTTCCCGCCGCGAAAGGCCGCGGCCTGATCTTCATTTGCGGCGATAACTTCGTTAACAATCCGTTCGATCTCGGCCGGGTCTGAGACCTGCTCAAAACCTTTTTCGCTGATCACCGTCGCCGCCGTCTTGCCGGAATTGAACATCTCGACCAGAACTTCCTTTGCCTGATTGTTGTTGATGGCACCCGAATCAAGCGTCTTTATCAGGGCCGCAAGTTCCTGGGCCGCTACCGGGCTGTCGGCGACGGCCTTGCCGGAATTGTTCAATTCACGCTGCAATTCTGTCAATAGAAAATTCGCCGTGACGCGCGGATTGCCGGATGCCTTTGCGGCAGTCTCATAAAAAGCGGCCAGGTCCTGCTCGCTGACCATCTGCGTGGCGTCCGCGAATGACAGCGAATAATCCGACATAAACCTGTCGCGCATCACATCCGGCAGTTCGGGCATTTGCTTTCGCACGTTTTCGATAAAGTCGCGCGAAACGGTCAGCGGCTGCAGATCGGGTTCCGGGAAGTATCGATAATCGTGCGCGTCCTCTTTTGAACGCATTACGCGGGTGCACTGGTTCTTTTCGTCCCAAAGACGCGTTTCCTGATTGACCGGCTCACCTTTCTCGTGCGCTTCGGTCTGGCGGGCGATCTCGAACTCAATGGCTTTCTGCATGAACCGGACCGAATTCAGATTTTTCAATTCCGATTTATTTCTAAAGGCGGTCTCGCCGATCTTGCGCACCGACACATTCGCCTCGCACCGCAGATTTCCCTTCTCCATATCCGCGTCGCTGGCCCCGACCCAACGCAGAGCACTTCGGACATGGTTGACATAATCATAAGCCTGCCACGAAGTGCGAAAATCGGGTGCCGTCACGATCTCGCCAAGCGGCGTTCCGGCACGGTTGAGATCGACGTATGAATACTTATCGACATCCGGCAAACCTTCGTGCACGTTCTTGCCCGCGTCCTCTTCCAGATGCATCCGTTCAATGCGAATGGTCATTGGCCGCCACTCAACGGCACGGCCCTGATCATCGCGCTCCGACGTCATTATCGTCAGCGTCCCATTGGCCGAGAATGGCCGGTCGTATTGCGAGATCTGATAGCCTTTCGGAAGGTCGGGGTAGAAATAATTCTTTCGGGCAAAAATGGATGTTTCCTGTACCTCAAGGCCAAGCGCCAACGCCGCACGTGCCCCCAGGTCAACCACGCGGCGGTTCAAGACCGGCAACGCTCCGGGCAAACCCAGGCAAACCGGACACGTGTTCGAATTCGGCTCGCCGCCGGTAATGACGGCGCAGCCACAGAATATCTTTGTTTCGGTTGCCAACTGGGCATGTATCTCCATGCCTATTATCGCTTCCCAGCCTTCTTTGATCATAAAAAGAAAATGCGGACCATCTTCAAACGATGATAGTCCGCGACGACGCTAAACACAAAATTTAAGCCCTAACGCGGCCTATTGACCCTAAAGGCGGGCAAGCTTTGCACCGGTCTTTGCTGATTGAAATAATCGAAGATCGGCTGTCCGTTACCGCCGCGAACCGGCCCGCGATATCGGCCGGGGTACGCATAAATGCCATTGTAATAATATCCGCCATATGGCCAGGCAAAATAGCGGGTATCGGCCGGGACCATATACCTGTCTTCGCGGGCGGCATACACAGCCGCGGCAAGTTCTGCCTGTATCCGTTCCCGTTGGATCCTGTCATCCATTAGACGGGCCGATAGGGCGATACGTTCCTGCCGGCTTTTCTCGATCTGCTTCTGCAGTTCTTCAGGCGATGGGAAACCCATCCGGTCATAATTTTCCGCGTAGTCCCGCTCGGCCTGAAGCCGCTCTTGACGATACTTTTCGAGGTCCATGTTTGTGACCGTCCGTGTCGCCGGCCTCTGCGAATACGCCGGAACCGCTGCCAAAATCACGACCGCGGAAGCCCATAAAATTGCTTTGAACTTCATAACCTCATTACCTCACTTTATCCGAGTATAACACGGTAAACGGCGGTGAGCGCCAGATTTCTGCCGCTTGTTTTTTGATTGCGATGAGTGGCGTACCCGCAGGTAGGAACTTCTTTCCGTCCTTTGCGGGCTTTGCGTGAGAGAAAGCCGGTATCACGCAAAACTCGCGGAGGACGCAAATAAAACCCGGTACTAGAAGCCAAAGCTTAAACCGATCCGACCTGTCCGGCCTGGGGTTCGAAAGCCGTTCTCAAAGTATTCGTCATCAAAAAAATTCTCGATCGTACCGAACAACCGCAGGCTGTATCGGTCGTTGCCGAACGCGAACGTGTAGCCCGCTGTCAGGTCGAGCCGGCGGCTGCCTTTGAAGCGATAGACATAGGAATTGAACGTCGAATTACTAAAGATCGGTGCCAGATATGTGCTTGTGCCTGTAAAGTCAGCGTTTATCCAGAATCGCATTATACGCTGGGTCGCGCTGAACGTAACCTGGTGTTTCGGCACGCCAAGCGTCGCAAAGACACCGCTGCCGGTCACCTGAGGCTGAAGCTGGTCGCTATTGGTGAAGGAATATGACGCAAAAACGTTGGTCGAAGTCGTTGGCCGCACGGATCCGCTTAATTCAATACCGCGCGAAACACCGCCCTTTTGATGGATATATCCGCCAAAGAATCGGGGTGTATTCCCAATATCGGGAACGACATTGCCAAAACCGATAACATCGGTCAATTTCGAATAAAAATACACGGCCGATGCGGTGATACGGCGGCCCCAGAAATATTGGTCCAGCCCTGCGTCGAACGCGACCGCCCGCTCGGGCTTCAGATCGGGATCGCCCAATGCTTCGAATCGCGGCGGATCGGGAAACGTGAACGTGTTAAAAAATGACCCAAACCGTTCGTACAGCGACGGCACGCGATAGCCCGTTCCCGCATGTGTGCGCAGCTTTGTTCCCGTGGACCGGATCAAATACGACGCCGATCCGTCAAATGTGTATGCGGCCGGCGGGTCGTCAAGCGAAAGATCGGAGTAGAGAGGATTCTGGCCGCTAAAACCAGGGTTTGCCAGGTTGAAAAACTGTGCGCGGAATCCGCCGGCAAACTGAAGGCGACCCTCGAGCAAATGGACCAGATCCTGAAGATAGATCGTGCTGCTCGCCTGCGAAGCATCGGTAAAAAATCCGCCCGTTCCGCTGGGCGTTGACCCTTCGTTCCTGAAATTTTCCTGTTCAAACTCATATCCGGCGGTCAGGCGATTCGCCGCGATCGGTGTCCAATCGACATGAGCGTTGGCCGTGTGGACCGTTCCTTCGAAGATGCTTGTCGATGGGCTCTGAAAGCCAATGCCGAGGGCTCCGTTATCGTTCATTCGCTTTGTCGTCGAGCCCGCATAATATGCCTGAAATGCCAGTTCGTCCGTTATAGATTGCGTCAGCACAAACTGGCCATTGAAGTATCGCGACTTCTGGGTATCGTCCGGGTCATTAGCGTCAAACGCAAAGTTTACACCCGGTACGGCATCAATGATCCCAGAATTCGAAGCTGGCGGTGTCCCGGCCGTCTCGGGGCCGGTATTCAACCTCACGAACGCGTCGGACAGAAAAAATCGTGCCGAAATGTTCGTCCGCTCGTATGGGTTGATCTCTATCCGCGATTGGAAATTTGTGTTGTTCGCATCATCATCGCCGTCGATGCCCTTTGTATAGACCGTACGCGAAAGGGCGGCGTTAAAACCGAATTTTCCGTCGGACGTGCCCTTGCTGATATTCCCGCGAAATCTTCCGAGGCCAAGCCCGCCGGCCGCTCCGCTAACCTGCCCGTGCCAGCCGCTTTGCGGGATCGGCGTTTGAAGATCGACCGTTCCGCCGATGGCGTTCGTGCCATAAAGAGACGAACCCGGCCCGCGAAGGACCTCGGCACGGCTCACGCTTGTCAACGTAATATCGGAAAGGAATGGCGAAGCGTCGCCCGTTATCGCCGCCGGGTCGCGAAAGCGTATTCCGTCTATCAAAACGGCCGTATCCTGATTGCGAAGGCCGCGAGATTTTATCGACGCCGTACGTCCAAAACCGCCCAACTGCTGTACCCGCAAACCCGGGATCGTGCGAAGCGAATCAACAAGTGTTATATCCGCCCGGTCGCGCATTTCCTGCCCGAGTATCGTGCTTACACTTTTTGAAACCTCTTCAACCGGCTGCACTGCATCGGCCGAGATCGTGACAGTTTCTCGTACCTCGCAGTTCACACAGTTTGGCCCGCCGATCGAGCTCAAGGCAAAATCCTTCGCGACCGCATGCCCCGCAGTAACGTTGATAGTGCTCTGAGGAGTCTGAGTTCGGTCCGCTGGCTCCCCAGCCACGGAAATTACGTATCGGCCGCCCGGTATTCCTTCAAATCTGTAATTGCCTTCGGCATCGGTCACACTGGTGTAATTGACCGAAGTATCGCTCTCCAACCTCAAGGTAACTGTCACGTTCGGGTACGGAACACCCTTTTCATTCCCGGACACGATCCGGCCAACATAACCCGTCACTCGTGTGCCGGTTTGTCCGAATATCAATAATGCAAAGATCGCTATAAATATGAATGATCCAACTGTCTTCATTTTGCTCCTCTTCTGCCCACACGCAGAATGGTTCGTTACCTGACAGAACGAGCAAAGTTCCCGACTCACCCGATTTTGGATCCTGGATACTTCCTTGGATCCTAAACGCAAA
>CAUJFK010000413.1 GCA_963169175.1 Acidobacteriota bacterium
CAGCCATGCAACAGATACATCCATCGTATTGAAAATACTGGCTGGTTCCCATGTCCTCGTCCACGGACCTCCTGTAGTTCCGCTTGATCTTTTGACAGGGGTTTGTCTTTTAAGAAAAAGTATCATCCGCGTCGAGCTCACCAGCTTGCCTTGTTGACTTATCGACTTACCTCGAATTTTCCTCGTGAAGAAACCTTTGGACTGCGGCATTCGATGCGGAAAACGGCTGTTGAAATACCGGCGATGATCGCAGAGGCGGCGTCGAAAGGCGATGACGTCGAGACAATTCGAACACTTGCGGCAGCGGTGGCATTCGGCTCAAAACTCGAATATTACGCGCTCATGGCCGTGGATCTGGACTTCATTCCTAAGGAAGAACACGATCCCTATGCGGCAGAGATCGTTGAAGTAAAGAAAATGCTTCAAGGCTTTAAAAGATCACTTGCCAAGGCTGGCTGATAATTTGCCGATGAACTCGTTGATCTCATTGTTCTCTATCCATCGTGCGACGATGACGATATCATTTTCGGGATCGACATAAATGATATTCGTTCCGTTGCCGACGTGGACAAAGGCTGAGGCTGGCGCGTTTGGGTAGAGTTTCTTGTCCGTGTTCAGAAACCAGTTCATAAAGCCATAGGTCGGCTGGACCGACGTTGGCGTTTTTGCTTGGCGGATGAATTCCGTTGAGAGCAATTGTTTATTGCCCCATTTTCCGCTTCGAGATGTGAGCAAGCCGAAGCGGGCCATGTCGTAAGCGTTGATAAACATCCCGCCGCCCCAGTGGCCGCCGCCGCTGACGGATTGGATTATCTGGCCGTCAATAACGACGTAGGAATTTTCGTAACCATACCAACGCCAGGTGTTTGACGCACCGATCTCGTCCATAATATTTTCTTTCAGCACCTGCGGAAGCGGCCGCCGCCAGACATTCAACGCGGCAAGCGCGAGAGCGTTAACCCGAACATCGTTGTATTCATAGGCCGTTCCGGGTTCGCCGCGAACGCGGTTAAGCCACTTGCTCGAATCGCGGTCGGGGCGGTCTGCCCAATCGGGTTTGCCCCAGAGCGTACCTTCCCAATCGCTGGTTTGGCGAAGCATTGTTTCCCATGTGATCTTTCGGTTGTGCTCGGTGGCGAAAAGATCGATCGAGCGCGATGAGCCGAATTCTTCTCCGCCATCAAACCGCTGGCCGGGCCGATAAGCGTATGTCGGGGCGGCGTAATCGACCATCTTGTCCTGAAGGCTGCGGATCAGTTTTCGATCAAATGCAATGCCGACAACGGCGGAAAGAAAACTCTTGGTTACGCTGTGCGTCATATCGACCCGTAACGGCTCTCCCCATTCTGCGACGATATAACCGTTGCGGATGATCAATCCTGTCGCATCGCCGCGGTCTTTTGTCGGCCCGACTATTTCGCCAAAAGGAGCCCGGCCAAACGTCTGTGTCAGACCGAGTTCCTGGCTTCTTGGGCTTTTTGCCTCGCTTGCCTTTGCGAAGTCGATCGCTTCTTTGAGTTTGGCGGGATCGAATTTTGCTTGCTCAGGTGAGCGGTGTTCCCAATTTCCGGCGGGCGGGATGTAATTACTTTGGGCGTACGATAAGTTGACGAATGGAACGAGAATGACGAACAGAAGTTTGAGTTTTGATCTTCGCATAGTGATGATGAAGAAAGGAAACCGGTCGGTCGGCACTGGTCGCGTCAAAAAACACATCCGTAAGAGGCTGTTTCAAAACCCTAAAAAAAGCTGCGGAGCAGCGGCATATTGGTAGCCCCACGTGAAGCGAAGCGAAACGTGGAGTTAGTCGAGCCCAAATCTCAAAGCCCATGTAACGGGCGGCAGTCTTTCGCTAACTTATTGAAATGTTACCGGCCCTCTGTCGCCCACTACGTGGGCTAGAGTCTCGTTTTCATCCTAACCACGGTTTCCGCTTTGCTCCACCCGTGGCTACATTCTGCCACTGCTCCGCAGTTTAAGACAGTTTTGACACACCCTCGTGAAACGAAACCGACCGCCGCCTCGCGCAACGCCCATCAGGAGCGGGCGGCTCGGATAATATCAGCGAATACGCCGGCGGCGGTAACGTCGGCACCGGCACCGGCACCTTTAACCACCAGCGGCTGTTCGATGTAGCGGTTTGTGTAGAAAAGAACCGCGTTGTCTTTACCCGATAAATTTGCGAAATCGTGTTCGGGGCCGATCGATTGCAGGCCAACCGAGGCTTTGCCATCGATGAGCGACGCAATATATTTTAGTTTCAGACCTTTTGAGACTGCGTCGTCGAGCAGATTACGGAAATGATCTTCCTGACGCTCCATTTCGGTATAAAAATCCTCGACCGAGCCTTCAAAACATGAAGCGGGAAGGAACGGAACATTCTCGATCTCGTCCATTTCCAACTTGTAGCCGGCCTCACGGGCAAGGATCAGAATCTTGCGGGCAACGTCGGTCCCGCTCAGATCAAGCCGCGGATCGGGTTCGGTGTAGCCTTCGTCCTGGGCCTGCCTCACAACTTCGGCAAACAGACGCGTGCCGTCATAGTGGTTAAATGCAAAGTTCAAAGTACCGCTCAACACGGCGTCGATGCGATTTACACTGTCGCCACTTCGAATCAGATCGTTTAGCGTACTGATGACCGGCAATCCGGCGCCGACGTTTGTTTCAAAGAGAAAGTTGGCATTATATTCGCGGGCGAGATCCTTCAGCGCCGAGTATTTTTTGAAATCTGACGACGCGGCGACCTTGTTGCATGCAATGACAGACACGCTGCGTTTTAGAAGCGGCGAATACATTTCAACTACATCAGCGTTTGCCGTGACATCAACAAAAACTGAATTGCGAAGATTGCGATCCGCTATTACCTCGGCCGTTTGGGCCGGCGAAAAGCATTTTCCGGCAGGATCGGTGAGCGCGGCCTTCCAATCTGACAGATCAATGCCCTCTTCATCAAATGCCAGCTTCTTGCTGTTAGCTAACCCGACAACGCGAACATTCAGTTTGAGATCGTCGATCAGATAATCGTGCTGCTGCTGCAATTGTGCCAAAAGTCGGCTGCCTACTGTTCCGGCACCGACAATGTACAGGTTTACCTGCTTTTGTCCATCTGAGAAGAATTCCTCATGCAGCGTATTTACGGCCTTTCGAACGTCTTTTGAATTGATAACAGCCGAAATATTCCGTTCAGACGAACCTTGTGCGATAGCGTGAATGTTTATGCCGTTGTGCCCAAGCGTTGAGAACATCTTGCCGCTGACGCCGGTGTGTTGCTTCATCTGGTCGCCAACAAGGGCGAGGATAGAGAATCCGCTTTCCACCTTCAGCGGCTCGATCTTGCCCGCGTTTATCTCATACTCAAACTCGCGATCGATCATCCGTTTTGCCAGTTCGCCGTGCTTTTCTTCGATCGCCACACAGATCGAATGTTCGGAGGAGCTTTGCGTAATGAGAATTACGTTAATTTCCGCCCGCGATAGTGCGTCAAAAAGACGTTTTGAAAAACCCGGGATGCCGACCATTCCGCTGCCTTCAAGGCTAAGAATACAAATTTTATCTATGCTCGTTATGCCGCGCACCATCTCCCCGTTCGGCTCTGATTCGGCCTCGATCAACGTGCCTTCGTCGTCGGGCGAAAAGGTGTTCTTGATGCACACCGGTATGTTCTTTGCCATCACAGGCTGGATGGTCGGCGGATAGATCACCTTTGCGCCAAAGTGTGAAAGCTCCATCGCCTCGCGATAATTTATCCGCGGTATCTGCCGCACATTGCGGACAAAACGCGGGTCGGCGGTCATCATGCCGCTTACGTCGGTCCAAATTTCAAGGACGTCCGCGTCTAAGGCCGCGGCAAAAATAGCGGCGGTGTAGTCCGAACCGCCGCGGCCAAGCGTTGTTGTGTGCTCGCCGCTGTCCGAGGCAATAAAACCGGGAACGATGTGCAGCTTTGCATTCGATCCGTTTATCTCGGCCTTGATGCGTCTATTTGATTCATCAAAATTGACCGCCGCAAAACCATGGTTTGAATCAGTGCGGATAAGAAACCGGCTGTCATGCCACTCGTTTTCTATTCCATCCGCCGCCAACTTCGCGGCAACGATCTTTGTCGATGCCACTTCACCAAAGCTCAAGATGCGGTCAAGCGTTTTTGTCGTGAGTTCGCGCACGCGCCGAACTCCTTCGGCGATGCTTTCTAATTCATCCAGTTCCGCTGCGACAAATTCCGATATTGCGGCCGAACCCCGGCCGTCAAACAGCTTTGCGATCACGGAAAAGTGTCGATCGCGAATCTCGTCCAACTGGCCGATAAAACCGTCGTCGCCGCGTTCGGCCGTTCGGCCAAGGTCGATTAGGCGGTCGGTCGTTCCCTGCATTGCCGACAGCACGACAACGCATGCGTCCGCAGCGGCCGACCGCTTCACTATGTCAACCACTTTCTCTATGTTCTCAGCATTTGCGACCGAAGAGCCGCCGAATTTCAGCACTTTCATTTTGCTTTCTTTAGAATGACCTCACGCACACCGTTGTAATCAGCGTCCATTTCGGTAACTGTTTTTTCTTTTGTGAACAGCTCGCTGATCGAATCAGGCGCCGATACTTCTATCCCAAGTATATCGGTCACGGAATCAAATTTGATCGGATGGGCAGTTTCGAGAATGATGCCGCGGGAATCGGAGGTTGTCTTTAAATAGTCGGAGATCGCGGCGTAGGCGACAGCTCCGTGCGGGTCCAGGGTATACCCGTAATTACTATGTACGTCCTGAATGGTTTCTGCGGTCCTTTCGTCTGAAATGCTCGCCGCGCTCGTCCTCGCTTTTAGATCATCTGAGTTCCGGCCAAAGATTTCCAGTATGCGGACAAAATTGCTTGGGTCGCCTACGTCCATTGCGTTCGAGAGCGTCGAAACTGAAGGTTTGGGCCTATAATCACCTGTTTCGAAAAACTCCGGCACAACGTCGTTTGCGTTGCACGCAGCGATAAATCGAGCAACCGGCATACCGGAAATATTCGCGAGAACGCCGGACGCCAGATTGCCGAAGTTTCCGCTAGGCACTGCGATAACTGGCGGCGGGCCGCCTTCCCATTGTTTTAAGGCGTAAAAGTAATAGAACTGCTGCGGCAGCCAGCGGGCGACGTTGATCGAGTTCGCGGACGTAATGAACGCCTGTTTCTGCAATTCTGCGTCCGCAAGCGCCCGTTTTGCAATCGCCTGACACTCATCGAACGAACCGCGTAATTCCAATGTAGTTACATTTCCGCCGAGAGTAGTGAGCTGGAGCTCCTGAACCTTGCTGACACGGCCTTTTGGATAAAGAATAATGACCTCGATTCCCTCGACGTTGTGAAAACCATTTGCAACCGCTCCGCCCGTATCGCCCGATGTGGCCACCAGGACGATAGTTTTCGCTTCCCGCTCCGTAGAAAAATGCCGCAGGCAGCGGCTCATAAATCTCGCCCCGACATCTTTAAACGCGAGCGTCGGGCCGTGAAATAATTCCAGTGCCGAAATTTGGTCGGTTATCGTGACAAGCGGTAACGGAAAATTTACCGTTTCCTCGCAGATGTGGAACAGTTTGTCGTCCGGAATGGTCCCGCCGACATAAGGGCGGATCACGTCAAATGCGGTCTCTTCATTAGACCGCGAATTCAGGCCGGCGATAAAGCCATCCGGTAATTTCGGGATCGACGCCGGAAAATAAAGCCCCTTGTCATCCGGCTGGCCGCGCAAAACTGCTTCGCGGAAGGTCGCCTCGGGCGACCGGCGGTCTGTGCTAAAGTATTGCATCGAGATCGGCGAACGGGCGCGGATATGGCTTCTGCGCGTGGCCGCCTGCAAGTGCGGCGGTTTAATGATAATACGTTCGGCTGGAATAGTGGAAATTTATGCAAGAAGTTCGCGTCATAACACCGGCAACGGTGGCGAATGTCGTATGTGGTTTCGATTGTTTGGGATTTGCTCTGAGCGAACCCTTTGACGAGATGCTCGTCCGTCGAACCGGTGAACCTGGCATCCGCATCACTCACAATGACGAATTCAACCTACCCACCGATCCGAGGCTAAATATGGCCGGCGTTGTCGCGGCGGCAATGCTGAAGCGGGCCGATGCCGATTTTGGGATCGAGATCGAAATAACAAAGCACATCATGCCCGGCAGCGGTATTGGCTCAAGTTCCGCTAGTGCGGTAGGTGCCGCGGTTGGGATGAACAGGCTTCTGGATGATCGGTTCTCGCAGTTAGAACTAGTCGATCTTGCTCTGGAAGGCGAGACTTTGGCTTCCGGATCACGGCATGCCGACAACGTCGCTCCCGGCGTTTACGGTGGCTTTACGCTGGTTCGTTCGGTCAATCCGGTGGATATTGTAGCACTGGAACATCCGCCGCTGTGGGCAACTATCATTCATCCGCAGGTTGAGGTCAAGACCGCAGAAGCCCGTTCGATTCTCCCTGCCCAGGTTCCGCTGCAAACCGCCGTTCGGCAATGGAGCAATGTCGGGTCACTGGTCGCGGGGCTTGCTGCGGGCGACTACGGCCTTATTGCCCGTTCGCTGGAAGATCTGATCGTCGAGCCGGTGCGAAGATCTCTGATCCCTCATCTGGATGAGATCAGATCGGCGAGTGTCGCTGCGGGTGCTCTTGGCGGCGGCATTTCGGGCTCTGGCCCATCGATGTTTATGCTGAGCGAAACCGGAGAGGCGGCCCGATCAGTCGAGGAAGCAATGCACAGCGTATATGGCCAAACCGGCATCAAATACAAAACGTATGTTTCCGCCATCTGCCGTGATGGTGCCCATCTTTTGAATGATGACTGAGGGGTGTTTAGAAATCGGGCAAACCTGATAGAATTCTATTGAGATGTTGACCAAGGAGTTAGAAGCGACATTAAGCCTTGCCGTTGATCAGGCGGTAAAACACAGGCATGAGTTTGTCACGCTTGAGCATTTGCTCTACGCCCTGCTTGAGGACAGTTCCGCGCGGGACATTTTGTATCACTGCGGAGCGAAATTGGAAGATGTGGGGCACTTGCTCGAAGAGTATTTCCGCGAGGTGCTTGAAAAAATGCCGGAGACGGCCAAGCACATGCCGGAGTTGACCTCGACATTTCAATCAACCATCCAATACGCAATGCTCCAGGCCCAGGGCAGCGGCCAGGACGCCGTGGACGGCGGCAATATCCTTGCCGCGCTTTATCAGGCTGAGCGGTCGTACGCTGTGTATCTCTTGCTGCAACAAGGCGTTACGCGGTTGGATATTCTTAATTACATTTCGCACGGCATTTCAAAGGCGGATATGGGTGAATTTCCCGGCCCGATGCCGGGCGACTTTGATGACGAAGAATTTGGCGGTGTCGGCACGCAGGAGCGTAAAAAGCCGCTGGAGAGCTTCACGGTTGAACTGGTTGAAAAGGCCGCAAACGGCGAGATAGATCCGATAGTTGGCCGTACGGCTGAGATAGAACGGACAATTCAGGTTCTCTGCCGGCGCAAGAAGAACAATCCTTTGTATGTTGGCGAACCCGGCGTGGGGAAAACCGCTTTGGCCGAAGGGCTTGCGTTGAAGATCAGCGAAGGAAACGTACCGGAAGTGCTTCAGGGAGCGAAAGTTTTCGCCTTAGATATGGGTGCCGTATTGGCGGGTACGCGTTACCGCGGCGATTTTGAGCAGCGGTTTAAGGCGATAATTACCGATCTCAAGAAAGAAGAGAACGCGATTCTTTTTATTGACGAAATTCACACGATCGTCGGTGCCGGATCGGTTTCCGGCGGGTCGATGGATGCTTCGAATATTTTGAAACCGGCGTTGGCGGCGGGCGAATTGCGATGCATCGGCTCAACGACGTTTGCCGAATACAAGGCCGCATTCGACCGCGACCGCGCGTTAGCGCGTCGGTTTCAAAAGATCGACATCGGCGAGCCGACGATTGACGAGACCTATCAGATCTTGAAAGGCCTCAAGAAATTCTACGAACAGCACCACGGCGTCCGGTACACCGACGAATCATTGAAGACAGCCTCGGAACTTGCCGGAAAATACATCAACGACCGTTTTTTGCCGGACAAGGCGATCGATGTTATTGATGAGGTCGGTGCTTCGGTCAAGCTAATGCCCGCGAGCAAGCGGCCGAAACGCGTTTCGGTGCAGATGGTCGAAAACACCATCGCACGGATGGCCAAAATTCCACCAAAGACGGTGGTCGCGGATGAAAAGACTCGGCTGAAAAGTCTGCGTGAAGATATTAAGAAAGTCATATTTGGCCAGGATGAGGCGATCGATGCTGTTGTCGATGCAATTCAGATCTCGCGTGCCGGCCTTGGGCATCAGACAAAGCCGGTTGGCTCGTTTCTTTTCTCCGGCCCGACAGGCGTAGGCAAGACCGAGGTTTCGAAACAGCTTGCGGAGATTCTGGGCGTCGAATTTATAAGATTTGATATGAGCGAATACGCCGAGCCGCACACTGTTTCGCGGCTGATCGGCGCGCCGCCGGGATATGTCGGCTTCGACCAGGGCGGTTTGCTGACCGAGGCGATAATGCGAACGCCGCATGCCGTGCTCGTGCTGGACGAGATCGAAAAAGCACACCCGAACCTGTTCAACCTGCTGCTGCAGGTTATGGACTCGGCTACGCTGACCGACAACAACGGCAAAAAGGCTGATTTCCGCAATGTTATTTTGATAATGACCACCAACGCTGGTGCGAGGGAATTGTCTTCCGGCGGCGTCGGCTTCCGCAACGCGGCCTCGACAAAAGGTAACGCCAAAGGCGTGATCGAACGCACATTCACCCCCGAATTCCGCAACCGCCTCGACGCCTGGGTCGCTTTCAAGGCGCTGGATATCGACAACATCAAACTCATCGTCGATAAGTTCATCAAAGAACTAAACGGCCAACTAGCCGAAAAACGCGTCCTCGTAAAACTGACCGACGCCGCCCGCGAATGGCTAGCCACCCACGGCTTCGACCCCCGCTACGGCGCAAGACCAATGTCCAGATTGATCCACGACAAGATCAAACAGCCGCTGGCTAATGAGATCTTATTCGGAAAGCTGGCAAATGGCGGAAGCGTTTTGGTCGAATCTGATGAAAATGGATTGCGGCTGGATTTTTCGAAAGTTAGTGAAACACCCGAGAAAGTATAAGGAGCTAACCATGGCAACAGCCACGATTGATGAAGAAAGGTTGAAAACCTTATTAAAATCCGCACTTGGCGAAGCCCTCGAAGAACACCGCGATCTGGTGCGTGAGATCGTAGAAGAGTCACTCGAAGAAATCGTGCTTTCACAAGCGATAAAGCAAGGTCTTGAAACCCCGCCCGTGTCTCGTGACCAGGTATTTGCCATCCTTGAGGGCGGCCGGTGAAGGTCGAATTCCGCGAAAGCTTCGCCAAGGACCTGAAAGCAGTAAAGGTCAAAGGACTGCTCAAGAAAGTCCAAGAAGTTATCGAATCCGTCGAGAAAGCTGACTCGTTCGCCGAAGTTCCGAATCTAAAAAAGCAAAGCTTCCAAAAGTAGTTCGTGAAAGTTTCAGAATAGCCGCGTAATTGTCGTTTGTATTCGCAGCGAACGCATCGATTGGTTCACGTCATTCCGACCAGTTTATCAACTGCTCTTACCTCAAACAGGCATCGATCAGATCGAGCACATCTTCAACAAATTCCTTCGGTCCGCGCTCGACGAATTTTGCGTGGCGGACTGCGTGATCTATCGATTTCACCTGTTCAGCCATAACGAAGCCTGTTAGTGATGAGCCGTTCGGTACGGCGAGGTGGAATGGGAAGTTTCGGTCTGTGTTGGTGACGGGGCAGACGATGGCGAGGCCGGTGTGTTTATTGAATAAGTCATTGCTGACAACAAGTGCCGGGCGGCGGCCTTTTTGTTCGTGCCCGGCTTGCGGGTCGAAGGAAAGCGTGATGAAGTCGCCTTTCTGCGGGATGTACCGTGGCACTTACCATTCCTCCTTTCCAACCGCGGGGCCGAATGTGACTTCCTTTGCCTTGTAGCCCTTGGGAATCCGCGCGACCAATTCCTTTATGTCGTATTTCGGTTTAGAAAGTGCTATTTTCTTCACGAGAATCTGTTGTTCACCTACAACGATCTCGACCTCATCGCCGACGCATATATCAGCCTGATCCAAAAGCTGCTTCGAAAGCCGAAGGCCCTGACTGTTACCCCATCGCTGAACTTTCGAAACCATCATACTTACTTCCCTTAATATCGGATATCCGATGTATATACACGAACTATGACCTAATGTCAACAATTTATTCAAGATCAAGCAATAAGCGATCGCATAGTTTCCGTCGCCAACGGCGACAAACGTATAAAGCCTGGGGTGCAATGAGCGGAGCGATTGGAACCCCAGGACGGCGTTGTAAAAAGTCTATGTCGCTGAAAGCGACAAACAGATGTCCGCCAGTGGTTGCTCGCTTTCAGCGAGCGGGAATTCGCGGCTACCTACCCTGGGGTTTCGCCGAAGCGGCCTCACCCCAGGCTTTATACGTTCATCGCCGTTGGCGACACACAGCGGCCTTATCCCAGGCTTTATAGGTTCGTCGCCGTAGGCGATAAAGACTTGCACTTCCTTACAAAACCACTAAACGAGTGGCGCTAAGCACAGTCTTCTCCACATCTACGGATACGCCGCGAAAAACTGGCGATATTACGAACATGCCCGCCTTAAGAACGCTTTCTATTGTCATGGTCGCTGAACCACGCACTTAGCCAATTTTGTCGATCGGTCGGGCAATTGAGCCCCTCGTTAGGCACAAATATCCCTGTCAAGGGCGCGGGTTAGCCCCTGTTTGACTACGGCGTATTGTACGTTTATTCGATTCTTTCTCGCCTCCGGCACGCTATTGTTTTCATACTTAGGAGACGATTTTGCCCTGATAAAGAGCCGTGTGGGACGGAAGTGCCGTTCGCTTGGGCGCAAATTGGCTTACAGGGGAACCTAAACTTCGCCGCATTTTACTCCGCAATGGTGTTGCCGCGGTGTCTCATTGCGAGACTTCCCTGTCGGGTTATCGGTGGTCAAGCCACTGAGCTGCAGAGCTATGTCGGCATTGATTCACGATCCGGAAAACTTGCAGACAGGCCGTAAATCGAATCGGACATTTGGATGCCCACAAATCAAACTCCTAACGGAAATATAAGTTCCACGGATGCGATCATTATTTCCTCCCTTGCGAAATTGGATGGAATCGCCCTTGGGATTTCAATCGGGCTGCTGTCCGGAATTCTTATTTTCGTCGCCACCAATGTCCTCCTCTACAAAGGCGGCGAAGTGGTTGGCCCCAATCTTGCCCTCCTCAGCCAGTATTTCGTCGGGTATGAAGTATCGTTTGGCGGAAGCGTCATCGGGCTCATTTATGGATTGATCGCGGGGTTCATTGTGGGCTGGTTGATCGCGATGATCCGAAATATGGTTCTGTCGGCCTATATGTTCGTCGTGCGGCTGAAAGGAAGTTTGTCCGCCGTGAACGACTACATTGACAATCCGTAGATCTCTTAACATCCCAATGCAGGAAAAAAGCCAGAAGAAGGTGGTAATAATCGGGGCCGGACCGGCTGGACTGACCGCCGCCTATGAGCTCTGTAACGAAGGGGTTCAGTCCGTTGTTCTTGAAAAGGATAACGTGGTGGGCGGCATATCGCGGACCGTCAATTACAAAGGCTATCTCTTTGACATTGGCGGGCATCGGTTTTTTACGAAGGTCAAGGCAGTCAATGACATGTGGCTCAAGGTCCTGGGTCAAAGGCGGTTCCTTCGGCGTTCGCGGCTGTCACGGATCTACTACAACAAGAAATTTTTCTTTTATCCCCTTAAGGCGACCAATGCTCTGCTTGGGCTAGGATTGTGGAACTGCATTTCGATGGTGTGCAGCTATGCGAAAGCGCAGATGTTTCCGATCAAGCCGGAACGCTCCTTCGAGGATTGGATCAGCAACCATTTTGGGAAGCGGTTGTACAATACATTCTTCAAGACGTACACCGAAAAAGTTTGGGGAATGCCGTGCAGCGAGATATCCGCAGACTGGGCGGCACAGCGTATCAAGGGCCTTTCACTTATCGCTACTATCAGAAACGCATTGCTCGCAAGCCAGGTCAAACAGAAGGGCGAAGTCATCAAGACCTTGATCGATGCGTTTGATTATCCGGAAAAAGGCCCGGGAATGATGTGGGAGATCGTGGCCGATGATATTCAAACACGTGGAAGCGAGCTGAAGATGGAATCCAACGTCGAGACGATTTACTGGACCAGTGGCCGCGTGACGGCTTTGGAGGTCGGGCTCAACGGGACGAGAGAGCGAATCGAAGGCTCAGATTTTATAAGCAGCATGCCGATGCGCGAACTCGTTAGAAAGATGGAACCCGTGCCGCCGGCTGATGTGCTGGAAGCGGCTGGCAAACTTGGCTATCGCGACTTTCTGACGGTTTCCCTCATAATCGACAAGCCGGACCTGTTTCAGGACAACTGGATCTACATCCACGATTCGGACGTTAAAGTGGGCAGGATCCAGAACTTCAAAAACTGGAGCCCAAGTATGGTTCCTGATCCGAATAAGACCTGCCTCGGCCTGGAGTACTTTTGCTTTGAGGGCGACGGCCTTTGGACAATGAAAGACGAAGACTTGATCGCGCTGGGCGTAAAGGAACTGGGCCTGCTAGGACTTATCGATCCACAGGATTTCGAGGACGGATCGGTGGTCAGAATGCCGAAAGCCTATCCAGTTTATGACGACGTTTACGTCGATGCGGTTAACACGATCCGCGAGTTTTTGGCAGGAATGCCAAATTTGTATCTTGTCGGCCGGAATGGCATGCACAAATACAACAACCAGGACCACTCAATGCTTACGGCCATGCTTTCGGTCAAGAATATTCTGGGCGCGAACTATGACGTCTGGGGTGTTAATGTAGATAGTGAGTACCACGAAGAGATCACTGAACAAGAAGGAAAAGATCTAGCGATCTTGGGCTCGACTCAGCCGTTGGTCCCGAAGAGAATTGCATAGCTCAATGCCTATACAAAACCGAATTGATACAGCGTATACAGACGTTGAATACTCCGAGAACAAACCGACCGTACCGGAGGAAGAGATCATCCGCAGGGCTGTCGTGCGGCTGAACGGGCATATACTTGGCTTCGTCATCGGGCTGATCGGTGCGCTGGGGATATTTGCTGCCACGAATTTTCTAGTATTTAAGGGCGGTGAGGTCGTTGGACCGCATTTAGGGTTGCTTGATCAGTTTCTTATCGGTTATTCAGTTACTTTTATTGGCAGTTTGATTGGTGCGGCTTACGCCTTCGGAATCGGATATTTGTGTGGTGTCTTTATTGCTTGGGTGTATAACTCGGTTGTATCAATGCGATCCGTAAAGTCAATAAAATAGCCTGGTTTACTGCCCTCACATATCGCTGCTTCGTACTTGAAAGTTAAACCTAATTCGTGTTTTGGAAATTGCATCAACCAGGTTGACTTCCGTCCGGAATCGATGGAATGGCATGGCCTGACTGCGCCTTATTTCGCTTTTAGTTTTGTAACGGCGACGGCCGAATTCTTGCCGTCGGATGATCTTTCGCTCGTTTGTGGTTCGGTTTCCAATAAGACCTATCAAGTTGTGGTGTGTACCACCGCTTGATAGGTCTTGCCACAAATTACTAGATGTCTCGGCCTACTGCAAAGCGATTTACTCAGGCGCATATTCAGGCGATTCGTATTGTGTCACTTTTCGTTGTGTGCGGGACCATACTACGGCTTCCCAATCTCAACGAAAGCTTGTGGTACGACGAACTCTGGTCAACCCGCGTTATGCTGGGCAACGTGCGTGATCTGGCCTTTCAAGCTGTATTCGACGTTCATCCGCCAGCCTATTCAGTTGTCATGTATTTGTGGATCAACGTGTTTGGCGATTCGGAAGTCTCGGTGCGCATCCCGCCACTTCTCTTCGGGATCGCGACAATTGTCTTAACGTATATTCTTGCGAATTATGCAGCGGGGCGTAGTACCGCTTTACTTTCGACTTTTCTCCTTGCCATTTCGCCGGTCCATATTTGGTATTCTCAGGAAGCACGTCAGTATTCAATGCTCTTATGTGCTGTACTTCTTGCGATCGTATCAAAGATAAAACTTAACGAGACAAGGCCGAATCAGATCTGGTTCGCTCTGTATGCAGTTGCCGTTTCGATTTGCGTGTTTGGGCATTATTACCTAGTTGCGTACATTTTTCTAATATCTATGATTCTCGTAGCGGAGCGGCACCTAAACACGCGAAGATTACTCGTCTTAAATGGGGCCGTTGTTCTGTTTTATTGCTTGTTCCTCGGGGTTAAGTTTTCATTCGCAGAATTCAAGACGGGCCTCTCGTATGCGAGACCGTTTTCGCTGTCAGAGTTTTACCAACTGTTCTTTAATTGGTTCTTCTTGGGTGGCACGTGGGATCAGGTAACACATTGGTGGTTTCTTCTCGTGACCCAGCTGTTCGGTGCTGCACTTTTTGTTCGCGGGATCGTGCGGTTATATGAAAAGCGCGGAGAGCGAAATCCGTTCGAATTCGTTCTCTACTTGTTCCTGCTGCCGGTCGGCATGCTGGTTCTGTCGTTTGTCGGACTGCAGAACTATATCGAGAGAAGTGTTTTAGCTGCGTTTCCATTTTTCACCATAGTGTTATCAGCGGGAGCAATTGGTTTCAAATCGAAAGTGGCACAATTAGCAATTGTATCGCTGCTGCTTAGTGCTAGTGTGTCTACGACAGTGGTCTATTTCAATCGGCAAGACGTTTGGACGGTCTATAAGCCGAATCCGGACTGGCGTTCCGCGTCAAAATACTTGGAGGACGAGATCAGCATGTCGACGGTGCAGCCTGTGATCTTGACAGTCACACCGGCTGATGAACTCAGGTATTACGGTAAGCACTTCGAACTTAAAGTTTTGTCGGAGAACGCGGGCCTGGAAAAAACCACCCATGACCAGGTTAGTGTATATCGCTTGAATCGAATGAAGATTCCGCAAATTTATGATGCCCTCGTTCGAGAGAATGGACGGCACTTCTACCTTTTGCGAAATCTATATTGGCTTGGTGATTTTGACGCCGTATTGAGTGGCGTAAACGATGATGGGCGTTACACACATACCTCAGTACGGTCTTTCAAAGGCCTAGAGATACACCGGTTCGATCTGGCGAATCCTCATCCGTCAGTAATTTCAATATCTTCCCTCGACCGAAACAATTGGCGATTGAATGATTATCGGCGTTGACGCATGCTGTTGGGGTAATAAGCGAGGTTTCGGACGCTTCACCAGAGAGTTGCTCCAGGCATTGCTAGAGATCGACGACCGTAACGAGTATCTCTTTTTTATTGACAGCGAAACCACGGATGTTGATGACATTCCTGATCGTGTAGAAAAGGTCACGGCAAGAACAGAGTTCTCCCAGGTCAAAGCCGCCGCGGCAGGCGGCCGTCGGTCAATACTCGACATTTGGGCGATGAGTCGGGAGGTGTTGAAACACAAAGTTGATATATTTTTCTTTCCGGCTGTCTATTCGTATTTTCCGATCTTTAACCGGACCAAGGTTCTGCTAACGCTTCACGATGTTATCGCGGACCATCATCCAGAGATGATATTTCCGAATGCAAAATCAAAATACTTATGGAAGTTGAAACAAAGAGTCGCGATCGGTCAGGCGGACCTGATCGCTACGGTTTCCGAAAATTCGAAAAAGGAAATAGTCGAGTATTTTCGCTTGCCTGAATCAAGGCTCAGGATAATTTCCGAGGCGGCACGGCCGATCTTCAAGGTGCTGCCGAAGAACAACGGATTCGTTTCGACACTCGATCGTTACGGATTGGATTACGGTGAAAAGTTCTTGCTCTATGTGGGCGGCATCAGTCCGCACAAGAATTTGGGCAGGCTAATAGACGCATTCATGCAGATCGATGATCCGACCGAAACATTGAAACTCGTGCTGGTTGGCGATTACAAGGATGACCCATTTTTTTCGGCATACCCGCAGTTAAGGGCCCAGGTGACGAATCTCCGATTGAGTGGCAAGGTCATGTTCACGGGGTTCGTTTCTGACGAAGACCTTGCCTACCTTTACAATGCCGCAACCCTGCTTGTGTTCCCTTCACTTGAGGAAGGATTTGGCCTACCGGCCATTGAGGCAATGGCCTGCGGCACTCCTGTCGCTGCAAGCCGCACGGGCTCGCTGCCGGAAATACTCGGGCCGGTCGGCCGATTTTTTGATCCGTTAAGCGTGCCAGATATGTCGCGTGTCATTCGTGAGGTTCTCTTGGATGAGCGGCTTCGGCAGAAAATGCGTTCGGACGGCCTTAAAAGGTCCGAAAGTTTTCAATGGAAACAGGCCGCTGAAGATACACTGGCGATCTTTGAAGAACTCCAGAGAAATTGATGCAACAGCCGCTGCGATTCTGCATGGTCTCGACGTTCTATCCGCCATATAGTTTCGGCGGTGACGGGATGCATATCTATCGACTTTCGAATGAATTGGCGCGCCGCGGTCATTCTGTAGATGTGTTCTATTGCGAAGACTCATTTCTACTTATGAACGGCAGCCACCCGACCACGGGGTTTCCGAATCACGAACGCGTGACATTACGCCCCCTGAAAAGCAGGGCCGGCCTGCTGTCGCCGCTCATCACACAACAAACCGGAATCCCATTCTTCAAGCGTGATCTGAAAGAAGCCCTTGAGGTAAAGAAGTATGACGTGATCCATTACAACAACATGTCGCTTATTGGTATCAAAGCTCTAAGTTACGGATCGGCTATAAAGCTTTATACAGCCCATGAGCACTGGCTTGTATGCCCGATGCATGTGTTGTGGAAGTACAACCGCGAGGTATGTACCGAGAAAACCTGTTTCCGATGTCAGATCCGCGGCAAGCGGCCTCCGCAGATCTGGCGCAAGACCGGCTTGATGGACCGAATGCTGAAGCATGTGGACTGCTTCCTTTCTCCAAGTCGGTTCACCCTTCGGAAACATCTCGAAATGGGACTCGATATTCCGATCAGACACATGCCATATTTTCTGCCGAAACCAGTCGATTTCAGAGCAGGTCAGCCCAAACAGTCGAACAATATACCCTACTTTCTATTCGTTGGGCGTCTGGAGTACATCAAGGGCGTCCACAATTTGATAGACGTGTTCAGGACGCGAACTAACTTTCGATTGCTGATCGCCGGGGACGGTGAATACCGAAAAAGGATCGAGAAGCAGGCGGAAGGCTGCGCAAACATTCAATTTTTGGGGCGGCTCGGTCAGGAAGAATTAGCTGGCCTTTATCACAACGCGACGGCGGTGATCGTTCCATCCATCTGCTATGAGACCTTTGGGATCATTATAATCGAAGCCTTTTCACACAAGACACCTGTGATCGTGAACGACCTCGGGGCCTTGCCGGAGGTTGTCGAAGACAGCGACGGCGGCTATGTCTATCGGTCGGAGGCGGAGCTTGTGGGCGCCATGAACAAACTGGCTGCCGATCGGAATCACAGAGATGAGTTGGGAGAGAACGGCCACCGGGCCTTCCTCAAGTATTGGAATGAAGATCCCCATCTCGAGCAATATCTTGGACTTATTGAATCCATTCAACAGCAGCGAAAGAGCGGTCTGCAGATCCGCGCGGAACAGTCCGTCTCCACGGCGGCGTAGGCTATGACACACGCAAAGATGAGCGTGCCGATACTAACATATCATTCGATCGACGATGGTGGTTCGATAATATCTACTGATCCGAAGGTCTTCAGCCGACAAATGCAGCACCTCAAGAGTGAGGGCTATAAGTCGATCACCCTTGGTGAGATGGCGAGACAGCAAAGCGCCGGAGATGCATTTTCTGAAAGAACGGTCGTTCTCACGTTCGATGACGGATTCAGAAATTTTTACACCGAGGCCTTTCCGATCTTGCAGGCACACGGTTTCAGCGCAACCGTTTTTCTCGTTACCGATCTGTGCGGCCTACACAACGATTGGTCTGGGAACCCGCCTGATCTTCGCAGGAGCGAACTTCTTTCATGGAAGGAGATCCGCGAACTCGACGCCCACGGAATCGAATTCGGCTCGCACACTCGTACTCACCCTGACCTTACCCGTCTGTCCCATCAACAAATAGCAAACGAGATGGTTGATTCAAAGGCCGAGATCAGCGACCGATTGGGTCACGATGTCACAACGTTTGCGTATCCTTATGGGCGGTTAAACAGTGAGGCCCGGAGAATTGCGTTGGAAAATTATCAGGCATCATGTTCGACAAATTTGGGGAAGGTAGCAGCGGGGGACGACCTGGCTTCGTTGAACAGGATCGATACCTATTACATTTCTAATCCTCGGCTTTTTGAAATGCTGCCCTCGGCCGCATTTGAGAACTACCTTCGACTTCGACAGGCAATGCGCCGGGTGAGAACGGTCTTCGCCGGCCACTAGGCCTCAACCGGAATTGAGTACAAAAGTATGAATATCGTTTCCCGCATTACGCGTCACACAAAGCTTTCGGTAAAAGCAGCCAAACATCAAAGACTTCAGACACCGCCGTTCATGATCGTGTTCATCAACTCTATCTGCAATCTCACGTGCGAACACTGTTTTTACTGGAAAGAGCTAAATAAGCGCGACGATCTGACCTTTGAAGAATTTGAGAAGCTATCACTCGAGCTTGGCGATTTTGAGAACCTGAATCTTTCGGGCGGCGAGCCTTTCATACGAAAAGAATTTGCGGACATCTGTGAACTTTTTATCAGAAACAACCATGTTAAGAACATCTACGTTCCGACGAATGGTTACTTTACGGACCGCACCGAAGAGGCTCTGCGGCAGCTAATGAAGAGCAAAACGCTTGAGATGTTCGTCTGTGAAATTTCTTTGGATGGGATGCCCGAATATCACAATCGCTTTCGCGGGAATCCGCGGTCGTTCGAAAAGGCTATGGAAACGTATGAAATGCTTGCGAGGTTGAACGTAGAAGACCCACGCTTTCGCATTCATTCGAACACGGTAGCGATGAGTGAGAACATGGACGAGATATGGCGGTTGACCGAATACCTGCACGATAACTGCCCAAAGATCGAGCACCATAATCTAGCGATCATCCGCGGCGACCGTAAAAACCCATCACTCCAGGGACCGCAGCTCGAAAAGTACAAGTCGCTCTACCGCCACGTTGCGGAAGTCTGGAGCGATCGCGAACAACACCGCTTCGGAGCCAGCGTCGAACCGATGCTCCAGTGGGCAAAGGTAAAAACCATCGAAACCGAGTCGCAATTCATTCCGTGCAAGGCCGGCGTACTGACCGGCGTCGTTTATGCCAATGGCGACGTCAGCGTTTGCGAGCAGCATTTTCCGCTTGGCAACTTAAGACAACATTCGTTTTTTGAGATCTGGGATTCTGATAAGGCCGTACAACTTCGCGAACAGATTCGCGCAAAGAAATGCTACTGCACTAACGAAGTGTTTCTCTGGTCCAGCATCGTCTTCCAGCCAGTCCAGTTGACGCGGGCAATGATCGGCGCCAAACGGCAAAAGCGGCAATCCGAACTTCAGATCCCATGACAGCACAACCGCGATTCGACTCACCGCTTCGTGCAATCACGATGGTAAGCTGCAGACTTCCGAAGAAACAAACATAGTTATCATGTCCGACAAAACTCCCTTGATCTCCGTTATTGTACCTGTTTATAACGGCCGGGCATTTCTGCACCAATGTCTCGATGCAATTTTTGCGTCAAATCACCCGGCATTTGAAGTGATCGTTGTCGATGACTGCTCTACCGATGAGAGCGCTGACCTTAGCCGGAAGAAGGGGGCAATGGTCATCTCGACCCCAAAACGATCTGGCCCTGCCTCAGCCAGGAATTTAGGCGCCGAAAAGGCCAGCGGCGAGTTATTGATGTTTATCGATGCGGATGTCGTTGTGACAAGAGACACCCTCGGAAAGGTGGTCGAACATTTTGTTCGGCAGCCTGATCTAGCTGCCTTGTTTGGGTCGTATGACGATGAACCTGCTGAGCAGAATTTTCTGTCGCAATATAAAAATCTTCAGCACCATTTCATTCACCAAACCTCTCGTAGTGAAGCATTCACATTCTGGTCGGGACTCGGAGCAATGAGGAGCGAAGTTTTTCTAAAGTTCGAGGGCTTTGACTCCCAAAAGTTTGCTGTACCGTCGATCGAGGATATCGACCTTGGCTTCCGGATCCACAGGGCCGGATATCGGATCGTTCTCGATCGGAACATTCAGGCCAAGCACTTGAAGAAATGGGAGATTGTTTCACATCTGCGAACCGAGGTATTCTGCCGGGCGCTTCCTTGGTCCCGGTTGATCCTCGAAAGCCAGGGCCTGAAGAACGATATGAATGTGAAAAACTCTGACCGCCTGAGCGCAGTTTTGGTCGGAATATCGCTTTTGTTGCTGCCGTTTATTGTATGGCAACCGCTGCTTGCGCTAGTTGCTGCGTGCTGCATTGTTGCATTGATCGTCCTTAACCGAAGAATCCTGTCCTTTTACGCCCGGAAACGCGGGATATTGTTCGCTCTAATGACTATACCGTGGCAAATGCTCTATTTTTTATATAGCGGCGCGGTATTTGTAATGTGTTGGTTCCTATACAAGCTTCCGCGGGTCATTCGCTTAAAGGCGGGGTTTGAAGGTAATTGCCTGTGAGTATGTTGAGCGTCGAGGATCCGGCTTTCGAGGGGATCGCCATTCGGTCGTTCCAGGTGTCGCGTGAAAAGGTTTTTCTCATTAGCTGTTTTGTTATCGCCTTCCTGATTCGCTTCCTTTTGATCCCAGGTAATTCGGTGATCAATGGCGACGGTGCATACTACACGATCCTTGGCGAGAGATTTGTCTCAGGTGATCTGGCGAACGGGATAAGCGCGTATTGGTCACCATTGTATTCCGTCTTGACGGGCATCTCGTCACTGCTGTTCAGTGATAGGGAGTTTGCGGGAAGGTTTGTATCGCTGGTTGCGGGCGCGTTTTTGATTGTTCCGGGCTTTGCTCTGATAGATACATTCTTCGGCCGCCCCGCCGCCTACATTGGGACGGTCCTAATCGTTTTTCACCCGTTCCTCATTCAGTCTTCCAGTTGGGTAATGACCGAATCCCTCTATACTTTGGTCTTCACAACCTTGGTTCTGACTTGCTGGAAAGCATTGGCCAGTGATAGATCGACAAAGTTTCTGCTTACGGGGCTTCTACTGGGATCCGCGTTCTTGATCAAACCGGAGGCGGTCGCGTTCGTTATACTGATTTGGATCTTCACGTTGGTGCTGGGCTTCTGGAGACGAAAGACCGGTCTTTATCAAGCATTGATCAATTGTTTGGTATTTCTTTCCGGGTTTTTGC
>CAUJFK010000414.1 GCA_963169175.1 Acidobacteriota bacterium
AGCCCGTCAAGATACCGCGAAAGATTCTCCAGCCCTTCCTCGATCTCGACATTGCGTCGCTCGTCTTTTGTCATCCCGCCAAATGCCCGGCGAGGTTCGATATTCTCCATCTATCTTAGGCGGCGGTTAATTTCAACTTTCCGATCTTTCCTAATTTTACGCTTCGTCTTGCATGCCAAAGATCGTAATTCGATTGCATCGCCAGCCAGCTTTCCGGCGAACGCCCCAACGCTTTTGAAAGACGCAATGCCATCGAAGGACTAACGCCGCTCAACCCGTTCAAAACGCGGTTGAGCGTCGAAGGAGAAACCCCAAGAACGACCGCCAGTTCGCGTCCCGCGATCTTGTTAGGTTCCAGATAAACCTCAGTAATGAATTCGCCGGGGTGCGGCGGGTTGTGCATCGGCATCAGTGGTAATCCTCATAATCGAGCACGTAAGCATGCCCGTCCATAAACTCGAAGGTCATACGCCAATCGCCGTTGACCCAGATCGACCACCGGCCCTTGACCTTACCTTTTAAAACATGCAGCCGAAAGCCAGGAATGTCCATGTCTTCGATCGACCGGGCCGTGTCCAAAGCGGCAAGCTGCATGCGAAGCCGATTCGCGTGCTTCGGCTGGACGCCCGCCCGGCTTCCAGTTTCAAAGAACCTCTCAAGTCCCTTGTGCCGAAACGACTTTATCATCCGATCCGATTATAGCGTGTTGCACAACACGCAACAAGTCTAACTATCTACGACACATGCAGCATGCCCCAGGATAATGTTTCCTTCCTTGAGCCTCGAAGGCGTTGGCGCCCAACCAAGCGCAAGGCGATGTTGGAGTAGCTCTTCGGCGGTTGGATGCTTGTCCCAGACGGCGACCGCCGTCACGGCGCCTAGTCAGGTCGTATCGTAAACGAGAAAAATATTACGGTACGGTACGACAACGTCATGCGTGTACTCATCTTGAGTGATCACTTCCGCAACAATCGCGGGATGAACTTGGTCCTTAGGTTTTGACGCTGCCCACGAAAGCACCTGATTGAGACCCGAATGGGTGGCCACTTCTTCCGAGACCGCCTGAAACTCGGCTTTCGACAAGGATGAGACATTTCGCACCATAGTATTACATCGTATGGCCAGGAGTTATCTGCCCACTATCCGCACGCTGATTATCTTATCTCCGCGCACGATCTTATCTACGACTTTCATGCCCGATTCGTTCACTTTGCCGAAAACGGTGTAGCCGCCGTCGAGGTGCGGTTGGGGCGAGTGGGTGGCGAACCATTGCGAGCCGCCGGTGTCTTTGCCTGAGAGTGCCATGCCGATGGCGCCGCGTTCGTAGGGCACCATGTTCACCTCACAGCGGATCGACCAACCCGGCCCGCCGCTGCCGTCGCCTCGCGGATCGCCGTCCTGCATAACAAAATTCGGCACGACGCGGTGTACCGCAAGCCCGTCGAAATATCGCGCCCGCGCGAGCTTCACAAAATTATCCACCGTTACCGGAGCGTCGTCAGGCAACAGATCTATGGTGAAAGATCCCTTTTGGGTGGTGAAGACGGCTTTTACTGACCCGTTCCGGCGGGCGAGGGCCCGGCGATAATCAGCATCCGTATTCAGCACCTGCCCAAGTTTCGTGCCGGACGATGCAGCGTATGGCCGCACCTGGTCACGCCGTTCCTTTCGGGCGTTCTCAACGGTGGCCGCAACTTCCGAAATGTCTTTAATTTCCCTGTTCGCAAGTTTTTCAAACGCGCTTTTCCTGACCAGATAATCCGGAGCGTTCACTGCGATCAGTAGTGTGCCGACCGATGCCTTTTTATCCAAACCGAACATCGCCGCTAAAATCCCAAGCTGTGCATCGTTTTCCATTTTGTCGGTCATTAGCGACTTGGTAAATGCAGATCGCAACGCTTCAAAATTCTGTGGATTCGTCGGGCGATTGCCCAGAAGATCGGCTGCTGCTACCCGGATAAAAACGTCTTTTTCCAAAAGATAGCGACGCAATATTTCGTCAATTCGTTCAGCTTTGAAAACGGCAAGCGAGCGAAGCATTGCCGGGACCGTCTTAGTAGATGGCGGCCTTTGCCCCGCCTCGTACCTTTTGAGACCGATCCTTAGCTGCTCCAATGCTTCCCGCTTAAGCTTGACATCTTCATCGCTGTCACCGAGACCGGCAAACTCCCGGATGCCTTGCTGGGTGGCGTCCTCGGCCTGCGGAGTGTTCTTTAGTTCTGCCTTTTTGGCCTTCAGATATTCGGTGTATTTCTGGGGCGAAACGCGGGCAAATGAGATCTCAGTTTCAGGCGACCGGTAACTGTCGGCTTCACCAAGTGAGGTTAGAAAACGTATAGTGCGTGCGTCATTTGTCTTAGGAACAAGCCGGCCAAGCGTCGTGGCGATCTCGAGAAGTTCACTTTTTTCGGCAGGGGCAGGAACCTGGGAACCTTTGCGGCGCGCCCGGACTAGGTCGCTCGCAGTCGTGAATTTTGAGAGCAACTTCTCGCCATGGTCCAACAGGCGTTCGACAGCGAACGGGTCACGCAAGGAAGTGAGCGAGCGGATGGCAGACACGCGAACGCGGCTGTCCTCGTCCTCCACTGCGGCAACGATAAGCATATTCACCGCCTCCTTATCCTCGGCGGCGCCTAACGCCCGGGCCGCGTTCGCGCGGGCGATAGGGTTGTCATCGTTCATTAACATCGCCCGCAGCGCA
>CAUJFK010000415.1 GCA_963169175.1 Acidobacteriota bacterium
TGGAGAACCCACAGGCTGCGCGCGCCCTTGAGCGGTTGAACATCGACTATTGGTGCCGAGGCCATCTATCCCTGACGGATGCCTGCCAAGCGGCCGGTGTCGATGTGCAGGCTGCGACCCGCGAGCTTGAACGATCGTCAATTGCGGACGCCGAGGGCGATCTTCCCCAACAAAAGTCGGCATCCGATCTGATAGATCACATCGTCAAGAAACATCATGTGTTTGCGCGAAACGAAACATTTCGGCTCGCGGTCCTGATGGAAGCTGTCTGCAGCGAGGATGGCCAGCAAAATCCGGAGCTTCGAGATCTGCAGCTCAGATTTCTGACTCTCTGCAACGATCTTTTTTCTCATTTAAAGAAGGAGGAAACAGACCTTTTCCCGTTTATCAGATCGATGGACGAAGCTCTGGGACAGGGCCGGCCTTTGAAAGCCCCGGCTTTCATTTCGGTCAGAAACCCCGAGCGGATGCTCGCGTGGGAGCACGACGAAACCAACAATATTCTCAATAAAATGCGGAGCATTACGGCCGAATACACCCTGCCGGACGGCGCCGGACAAGGTATTAGTGAGCTTTATTCGGGCCTCGAAGCTTTAGAGAAAGACCTGCGGCAGCATATTCACCTTGAGAACAATGTGCTGTTTCCACTCGCCGCGGAGATCGAAGAGCAGGCTCGTGCCGCCGGGCTGCTTTCTTAGCGGCCTGTGCTAGTAATTTGCGAGCAGGTTCTTGCCGATCTCTTCTTCTTTCGTGAACTTTGTGTCCGCTCTTTGCGGCCTTTGTGTTGAGGGTTTTTCTTAACGCAAAGATCACCAAGTTGAAGACACAAAGGGCACAAAAGTACTTGCGCTTCAACTGTTACGATCCACAAGTTTTCTTATTGCATCAAATTCCGCACTACGATCCTGAAACCAAGGTCGTGATGTAAGACTTCGGGTTGAAACGTATCGCGGTAGGGAATGTACAAAAGTGCTGTGCTGGCGCTGTACCATGAACCGCCGCGCACCACACGCACGCCCTCCGTGTCTTCGCGGTTGCGTCCGTCGTCAGCCTGATAGGGCTTTTCTCGGTTAAACGGTTTATAGAGCCCTTGGGTCCACTCAACAACATTTCCGCCCAAATGGTACACGCCGTATCGGTTCGGACGAAACGCTGTGTTGCTTGCCCCGACAACCGTAATCTCAGCGAGCGGATTTTTCTTCCAGTTATAGAAAGGCGTTTCCGCGTCGCTCAATTTTTCGGCCAGTGCGTAATCGAAGTTATCCGGGCCGCGGGCAGCTTTTTCCCATTCGGCTTCCGTGGGTAAGGAATAGAGCCAGCGGCCATTGCCGAGCCTTCTTGTCAGCCACCGACAGTATGCCGCGGCCTCAAACCAGGTGACCTGGGTGACCGGGAGTTCGTCTTGCCCAAATCTTTTGAACTCAACGTCCGGTGTGGATAATTTTGCCGAGGCATTACACTCGGAGCGGGACCTCCAAACCTTGCCTGCATCGGTCCAATTCTGATCGTCACCGTAGCCGTCCGATGCTGACAGGAAATTCCGAAATTCGGCGTTCGTAACTTCGTACTGCGCGATAAAGAAGCCCTGCGTCCAGACAAGATGCGGTTCGCGCGGGTTCAATCGGTCACCGAATAGGAAATGGCCGCTTGGAATGAAAACGAATTTTGCCCCGGAAGTGGGCGGCGAGGCGTCTGGGATCGGGCGTATTGTGACGGCAAAGGTGTCGTCGGTTTCTGTCCCGGCCCGATATCCCTGGATCGCTATCGGATAAAAAGCGCTTGCATCGGCGTGGCGCGCTTCGAGAAAGTAATTGCCTTTTGCCAGCCATATCGGCTGGCCGCCATATTCACTGACAGGTACGGCGGCGTCCATATGAGCGCCCGCACGAAACAGTTTCATCTCGGCCCCGGCCAGGTCGGTCACGATCAATTGCGTCTCGTCACGATCGTAGTGCTCCTGTTCCGCGAGTTCGGCGTCAAAATATTGATAAGCAAGAATGCTCGCGGTGGTAATAGCGGCCGCAAGCGCCAGCAGGGAAGCTAAAACTATGATCTTTCTCCGTGACACAGCTGATATACGCTCTCCACGAGAAAGACAGGACCACCAAAATGCTAGATGTCCTGCTTCCTTAACAGCCTGAATGAGATCAGCGTGGGTGTAGCGGCCCAAAATATAAGACTGAAGATCAATGCCGCGATGGCCCGCCATTCACCGCCCAGAAACTTTAGAAGTGCTGCTCCCGCGGCGCCGAATACCTCTTCGCCCTTCAATGAAAGAAGCCCAGCGACGCGGACGATGTCCACCGGATTTCCAAAAAGTGAGGCGAATATAAAGTAATTTGCGGTTCGTTCTTTGAACAGAAGCGATCCGCCGAGAACAAGAAGATCGTAGAAAATGACAAAAAAGAACCAGATAAGAAGTGCCGCACCGTAGGCACTTGTCCGCCGCCCACAGCTGATGGCGACCAGCATTGATAACGACAAAAAGATGAGGGACAAAAAAAGTGAAAGCCCGACAAATATTGGATAGCCGACAAAATCGTTGGCGTCGGTCTGCGTTGCGATAACAAGGCCGCCGAGCCCAAAGCCGACAAAGGTTGCGGTCACGAGAGCGGCAAAAAGTCCGAGGAGTTTGCCAAGGAGCACTTCGCTTCGCAGCACCGGTTGGGCAAAGAGCATGTCATCGCCGCCCTCGCTGCTCATAAAGCTCTGCGTTCCCATCATAAGCGCGACAAGCGGGATGAGGTAGAGGACCAGGCTAAGCAGGGAAGCGGTCGTACGATTGAAACCTTGAAACCCTATCTCGGCCGCTGTCACACTCCCAAAATATGAGATCGCCAACACCAGCGAACCAAAAACGAACGCGAAGATGCCCGTCCATTTATTGCGAATTGCAACGGTGAGTTCCTGGCGGGCGATCGTAAGTATCGAGCTGATCTCCATAATAATTCCGTTTGGGCTATGGCCGCCGGTTAAAGACGACATCTGTAATTTCAATGCTTCAAGTCAGCAAATTTTAGGGCCTCATTTCCCGCCTTCGCTCTGTCGCCGAACGCGAGGATACCGCCGCCCATGGGTGTTTTGACCGAATCTGATCTTGAGAAAAATGCGTTTTCGGCGCGAAGCCACTGCCGCGTTTCGTAATCTGTAACAAATATCGCGGCTGCCTTTAGCTTGTCGCCCTGGGCCTTTTGATAGCGGAGCAGACAGGCGATGTCATCGAATTTTAACACTGCTTCGTCCTCCGTAATGATCTCGGCCGCAAACTGCTTCTCGCTGATCGCCATTTTGCACGACGAGCACATATCACCGTCCTCGATCGGTACAGGCTTGAGCTCACCCGCGGAGCAGGCGACCAGCAGAACAAGTGCCAGCCACAACAGTTTAGTTGGCCTTAGCATAATCCAGATAGACTTCTTCGATCGTCTCATTTCGATCCTTTGTTCGTTGTCGAATTGCCTCAACTGATTCGAGCGCGACGAGCTTTCCATCGACCAGTATCGCAACGCGGTCTGCCAGTGCCTCGACATCGGCAAGCATATGCGAGGTAAAGACGATGGTCTTGCCCTTCGCTTTTAGTCCCTTAAGAAATTGACGGAACGCGATCGCACCCGCCGGGTCAAGGCTGACCGTCGGCTCGTCAAGGAGCAGTATCGGAGCGTCCGGGAGGGAAGCCACCGCAAGGCCTAGTTTCTGCTTCATCCCGCCGGATAATTCGGCGACGCGCTTTTCACAAAAGCCGTTGAAATCAAACTCGGAGCCGTGCAGGACCTTATCGATCCTCGTGCTCGGCAGTTTTCGCAGGCGGCAGTAGAATTCAAGCACCTCGCGGGCGGTCAGGCAATCATGAAAACCGACACGCTGCGGCAGATAGCTAAACAGCCGGCGCGATTCGCGCGGCTTCTCTTGAGTGTCAAAACCGCTGATCCGGATCTCGCCGCTTGTCGGTGTGGTCAAGCCGGCAAGGCATTTCAGGATGGTCGATTTGCCGCTGCCGTTCGGCCCCAAAAGCGCGAAGGATTCGCCTTCGCGAATATCGAATGAGACACCGTTGACAGCAACGAAGTCTCCGAATCGTTTTATTAAATTTCGAACCTCTATCATCGTTTCAATCCTCGTTTGAAACTAAGTGCCGCAAATCCCAGCATCGCGGCCGAAACCGCGATCAGCATCCATTTGGCCCCCCCGCTGCCCATTGGCGGTACGAAGCCGGTTCCGATCTTCACAGGGCTCATCAGCGGCAAACGGTCAAACTCGTTTGAGCCCTTCAATATCGGAAATGATCTTTCAGCAACAACGATCGACTGGGCGGCCGGGCTGTTCAGATAGATCCGCAGACGCGGAAAATTTCCTTCGAGATATTCGAAGATGTTATGGATCCGATGCGGCACATCGCCAAGGCCATCGGCGTCAAGGTCGTAGCCTTCATAGTCGCCCCAATAGTTGCCGCCGCTCGCATCCTGCCAAGTTGTCGAACTTCCTTTACCGATGAGCTGAAGCGGGCTGATATTGTTGATGAAATTGTTTTGCGTAAACGTGTTCTGATCGGAGCTTGCGAATATTTGCATCGCCACGTCGTTCTCAGCGATCGTATTCCGGCGAAAGACCGAGTCCTTTGCCGCTTCCATAAAGATACCAACGGCGTTGTCAAGGATCAGATTCTCTTCCGTTATGCAATTTCGGCAATCCTGAAACAGAATGCCGAATGAGCTAAATCCGCGATTGTGTACGAATGCGTTTCGCCGCAGGGCTATCCGCTGCGAGTACATTATCGCCGCACCCGCAATGTTGTCGAAAAACACGTTATCCTCGAACGAATTGTCGTCCGAGTTCATAAAATGCAGGCCGTATCGAAGGTTGTAGATCCGGTTGCCGCGGAATACATTGCCCGAGCTGCTTTGGATGTACATACCGTCACGGGCCGCCTCGACGATGTTATCTTCAAGCAGATTTCGCGGTGAATTCCACAGATGAAGGCCGCCGCCGCGCTCACCGCTTTCCAGTTCGGTACGGCCGTTGATCCGGTTTCGCCGGATCTTGTTGTCCGCGGATTGATACAGATAAATCCCGAACAGGATGTCGCTAAGCCGGTTGTCCTCAATCGTATTGCCGCTCGACATTAGAAGGATGCCGGCGTCTTCCTCAACCAGGTTGCCGCCGCTGGTTTCGATCCCAAGCCCGCGTATCGTGCAATTCGCGGCCCGTATCTCGATAACACTGCCCTTTCCCGTACCCTGGATCGTCGGCATTCCAACGCCTTCGATCGTCAGGGTTTTTTCAATGATCAGGTTTTCGAGATAGATGCCGGTTTGAACCCTTATCGTGTCACCCGCCGCCGCAAATCGAACCGCTTCGCCAACCGTCTTGAATTGCTCCTCCGGCCCAACCGTCAGCACTTCGGCGCGTGCCGATAGAGCAGCGAGAAGGACGAGAAACAGCAAGTTGAGGCAGCGGAACTTCATTCCCAACGTTACGCATCTATCTTACGGTTCACCCGCCAGGCCCACAAGATGGCCGCAAGAAGCAGGAAGCCGTAGATAAAGAAAATGTACGAACTCACTTCGGGGTAGCTGTAAACCGTAAAATTTCCGACCTCTTGTTCACCAAACAGCGGCGGCGTGAAGGGCGGGACCTTTATCGCCGCGGTAGGATCAAGATGATGGCCGTAGGTGTAAAGCCTGTAGTAGAAACTCCAAAAGGAATAAAGGCTGAAATAGACGAAGATGACGAAGACGTCAACCAATTTCGACATCTTTCCAAGCACGGCTGCCCGAAGTGCGAGAAGCATCAGGCCGCCGATCGCGAACGGAAGCCACAGGAATTCAGCAAAATCGCTTTCGAGCAGGGGCCGCATCCCTATGTAGTGGTTCAAGGAATTTATCTCGAGCAGGTCGTCGCGATTTGGAGTTTTGCCGCCTTCGAGATGATAGGCATAAATATCAAGTGTCAACCCGTCCGTATATTGATTGGAATAGAATGTCATGTTCCAGAGCGGGAAAAAGAACACGATCACCAGCGACACCGCGGCAATTACCGCAAATAGGCGGCTGCCGGGCGGCAAAGGCTGCTCAAGAAAGAGAAATTTATTGTTTAAGAATCGAGTCAGCCAACCATCAGAAGTGCTTTCGGTCTCAGCAATGTACTCGGATCGATCTGTCATGTCACCCCCAAATTACGTCAGAGTTGCCGCAAAGCGACGTGAAGCGTGTTCACGTCGCTTTTGCGGGTTGCTCTGGTTATTTTGGCTTTACAACCAAATACCCCTGCATCTCCTGGTGCAAGGCCGAACAGAAGTTCGTGCAGTAATAGGCGTAAACGCCCGGCTTGTCAGCCACGAACTCGATCGTCTTGGTCTCACCTGGATCTACCACCACGTTTATGTTGTATTCCAACAGTCCAAAGCCATGAAGCTCGTCTGTCGTTTGCTCGATATTGGTCAGGTGGATGGTGACCTTATCGCCCTGATTGACCTCGATCGCCGTTGGTGTGATCGTACTTCGAACAAGTATCGTCTTGACCGTCACCGTGCCGGGACCGGTTTCGATCTTTGCGTCATTGATCTCCCAGATCGCGTTCGGATTCTTGTTTTCCTCTTTCGGATATACCTCGATCGGTTTTAGCTTGTCCGCCTTGATGATCTGGGCATAGTGCGGCTCAGGTTCAGTAAAGGCGTTATACAGCAGCTTCATCTTTTCGCCGTCGATGCCGATAAGCTGCGAGCTTTCCGGCTGTGACGGGCCGACATTGAGGTGTGTGCCGTGCGATAGTTTGTTCAATGCGATCAGATACTTGCCATCGGGATCGACCGTATCGCCTTCGGCTGTCGCAAGGTGTCCGATGTTATAGGTGATCGGGATCTTGTCGGTGATCTCCCATGTTCCGAGCTTCCATTTCGCAACCGCACTTTCAACAAACAGCGACGTGTAGGCATAGCCCTGGTTGTCAAACTGTGTATGCAGCGGTCCGAGGCCGACGTTGACCTCGGCTTCCTTTACGAAATCATAGTCAAGGATCGGAAGGCCGTCCTCTTCACCCGAAAACTTCTTATCCTGGATCGCGGCGAGCATTTTTTCGACGCTGTAAGCCGTAGTGATGGATTGGAGCTTGCCGCTGCCAATGATCCATTTTCCGTCAGGGCTGATATCAACCCCGTGCGGGCTCTTGCTGCACGGGATCAGATATACCAGACCGGGAGTTGCGACAGGATCGACGACTGCTACACCGTCTATTGTCTTTGTCTTGCCGGCCTGAACGGCTTTTTCAACTTCTTTCCAGTTGACAGCTACGATGTAGTCACGCTCGCGTTGCGTGGAGGTGACCTCAAGCTTGCCGATCGCTTTTTCGGTGTTGTATGTCGTCCAGAACGCCCAGCCATCGCTTGGGCCTTTGCCGGCATCACCAAGATCGTATGCATACGGCGGCATTTCGATCTGCCACCCAACACTCATTTCGCCCGTGTCAGGCTTGATCGAGATGCCCGAGACGACACCCTTATATTTAGTGGCATATTCCTCAACGGGAACGGCTGTTTTCTTAGGCAGTGGGATTGAGAAGCGGGACGCGGCAAGCACATACTCGCTGTTAGGCGTGATAAATGCTCCGCCGTGGAAGCCGGAAACGTTTGGCACCGGGCCAAGGATCTGCTTTGTCTTAAAGTCGCGCAGGTC
>CAUJFK010000416.1 GCA_963169175.1 Acidobacteriota bacterium
TCGACAGAGGTTTTTGACACCGCGCTGAAGGCATATAACGCCAAGGATTACGGCGTTGCAGCCGAAGGTTTTGCAAAGTACACGGGATTGAAGCCGAGCGATTCGGCTGGATTTTTCAATCTCGGCCTTTGCTACGCGAAACTGCAGAGGCAGGCTGAGGCAGTCCCAAACTTTAAGAAGGCGATCGCGCTTAGTACAAACTACTACAATCCGGCCGTACAGCTTGGTTATGCTTACCTGGATCTCGACAAGTTTTCCGACGCGATAACCGCTTTTACGTCTGCCGCAACAGCGGACCCAGCAAAGCCGGATCCGCATTATGGGATTGGCCTTGCCCACCGCTATGCCAAAAATCCGGCGGAGGCCGAGAAGGCATTTGCCAAGGCGATTGCCGTCAGCCCGGCGCGTCCGTCATTCTATTACCAACTCGCTTCGACGCAGTATGATAGCCAGAAATATAAGGAAGCGATCGTTAACTACCGCGAGACGGTCAAGCTTGACCCGAAACATTATTCCGGCTGGGTCTATCTCGGCAACTCGCTCGACTACAATGGCCAGCTTGTCGAAGCGATCGCGGCATACGAGACGGCGGTCGTCATTGATCCGTCAAAGCCCGAGGCTGTGACCGAACTCGCGGTCCTGCATCTGCGAAACAACAAGCCGCAGCTTTGCGAGACATATGCCCGTAAGGGAATAGTGCTCGACCCAAAATATCCGGGCGGCCACAGGACTTTGGGCGTGTGCCTGCGGAACCTGAAGCGATATCCTGAAGCTCTTGCATCAGGGCTTGAGGCAGTTCGCCTTGACCCAAAATATGCGGAAGGCTACCGTGCGTTGGGATATACCTACCTTGCGATGCGGGATGCCGAACGGCTCGCGAAAAACACCGCAAAGGCTGGCCAATACGACACCAAAGCCCGCGAAATGGTGACCAATCTGAAAGAACTAGGCGAGAATGCCGAACTTCTGGAAAGGGCGGTCAATAAACCGTAGGAACCATGGTCAAAAGTCAAAAGTCCAGAGTCCAGAGTCGATTGAACTCTGGACTTTTGACTTGTAGGAACTCTGTTGCCCGCTTTTTAGCTCATACGTCCTAATTCGAAGCGGCCTTTGCTTTTGGGCCGCCTACTATTTTCATTTCGTCAACGATCCATTTTGCGTTGCCGAACTTTTCCGTGACGAACAGGACAAATCGGATATCGACCGCGATCGTCCGGTTCACATTCGGGTCATAGTAATAATCATTCCCAAGTCCTTCGTAGTTGCCGTCAAAAACCAGCCCAACCTGTTCGCCCTTGCCGTTAAAAACCGGCGAGCCGCTGTTGCCGCCGATGATGTCGGCGGTGCAAAGAAAGTTGACCACAACGGAATCGCCCTCGCCATAGCGGCCAAAGTCCTGATTTGTTTGCAGGTCCTTCAGCTTCTGCGGCATATCGAACGGGTTGATGCCGGTGTCCTTTTCCCACATTCCGTTCATGGTTGTGAACGGCGTTCGATATTCGGCCTCGCGGGGAGCGTAACCCTTCACATTTCCGAATGAGAATCGAAGTGTGGAATTTGCGTCCGGATACGGCGTAATGCCCTTCATCTCTGCCATGCCCTGCTGATAAAGAAGCCGCAGCCCGTCGATCTTTCCGGCAAACGCAATGGCACGAGCATTTGCGGCATCCTTTTCTATTTTTAACGCGGCCGCGAATGCCTTGACATTGTCGCGTTCGGGCCTAAAGTCCAGGGTCTGCGGGCCGTAAAGTGCGGCCACAGTTTCCGCGGTCCAGTAATCTCCCTCGGCGATGTTTTCGGCAAACGCGGTTTCGGCGGCAACACGGGCCTGGCCGACAAATGATCCGAAGAGTTTTTCGGCGCCATCAAATTTCTGTCCTTCTGGCAATTCGGCAAACTGACGAAGGAAGAATTTCAGCATTTCGCGTTCATAGATCGGCTCGCGGCCGGCGAGTGACTTCTGAATGTCGGCCAGCTTTGCCTGCCGTTCGCTGTCGCTGAGCATTTTGTTCTCGGCGACCGCCATATAGATCGAGCGGAACATCGGCATTGTACCGTCGCCCATTCGGCGGACAAGGATGTCGCGTTTTGCATATTTGTTCGATTCGGCCGAAGCGGCGGCGATGTCCGCGAGCACTGTGCCGTATTTTCTTTGGCGTTCCGGATCAGCGGCGACCCATTGGGCAAAGCGCGCTTCTTCGGCACGGCGTTTTTCAACAACGTCCGCCTGGTTCAGCCGCCGTTCGCCGCCTTCAAACACCTTGCGGGAGTTATCGAAATTCGCTATGTCGGACTGATACTTAATACGCTTTTCCTCGTCCGTGCGGCCGATCTCGCGGAGCGCCGCACTGCGTGCGTCAAGCCATCTCCAAAGGAAAGGGAAGTTGTCCTCGCGTGCGTATTCGATCGACTGGCTTTCGCGATAACGCGTTGTCCCGCCCGGATAGCCAAGAATAAAAGTAAAATCGTTGTCCTTGAGCCCGCCAATGTTCATCGTCAAGTATTTCCTGGGTTTGTAGGGAACATTGTTTGGCGAGTATGCGGCGGCCTTGCCGTCCGGAGTTATATAGGCACGTAGGAATGTGAAGTCGCCGGTGTGGCGGGTCCATTCAAAATTGTCCGGATCACCGCCGAAAACGCCGATGTTGCGCGGCGGAACGTAAACAACGCGAATGTCGCTGATCTGGCGGGTTTGGATCAGATACGCGAAATATCCGTTGTTCAGTACCTGGATGCGGACAACGGAACCGGCGGGCACCTTTGCCTGCTCGGCCGCGGTCAGAGCGTCAACGTTCTTTTTTATCGCGGCGGCTAACGCCTCGCCCGTCAGGTTCTCGGTGCCCTGCATTATTTTTGACGTGACATCTTCTTCGCGTTCGGTGATGAAGATCGAATAATCCTTCGCTGGTATCTCGCCTGCTCTGCCATCGGTACGAAAGCCTGTCTCGACCAGATCTTTTTCCGGTGTCGAAGCTGAGACGACCGCGTCAAGGCCGCAGTGATGGTTTGTAAGTATAAGCCCTTCGGGAGAAACGAATTCAGCCGTGCACCCGATGCTCAATCGGACAACCGCTTCTGACAATCCGCCGCCCGCTGGATTGTAAATGTCCAGTGGGCTGATCTTCAACCCACGCTTCTTCAATCCCGCGATCCCGGCGATCTTGTTCGGCATATACATGCCCTCATCGAACCGTGCAAAAACAAACGACGCCTGCGAAAGCACCATTGCGCAAAGCAAAACAAGCGAGACTGCTGTGTTCTTTCTCATAAATATTTCGACTTCCTTATTGGTTTAGGGTCAAATGCGACGATTGGTGAATTATATCGCCCCCGCGAGAGATTGACCAACCTATCATTCGATGGTGACAGACGAGATCTGGATGGTCTGAAAATAACGAGGCAAGGTTATTGACCAGGATCAGGGCTGGGCGTAAAGTACAGCTATCGTTAGCTTGAACGCCGGGAGGATAACAGCATGGCTTTTACGAGAATTGCGCGTTGGTCAGCATGGGCCGCTTCGGCCCTCGCACTCGCTTTGTTCTTGTTCGCAAACGCAGGGGCACAATGGAAAAGCCTGCCGCCTCCGCAAAATTTACAGATCGCCGATCAGCCCGGCAGCCCTATTCGATTGACGCTTAGCGCCGTTTCCGATTTCGGCAATGGGTTCAAACGTCTTCAATACACCGCAAGCAACACGGGCACTAAAATTGTTTGGGGATTTGTGCTTGCCGGCCTCGAAGAAGCGGACAAGCAGCCGTCGATGGTCTTTCGAGCAACGATCGGCCCGGGAACAGGCCGAGGCTTCAACGGCCCGATTCCGAGATCGGCCGAGGCTGATCCGTATGTAGTTTCAGTAGATTTTGTGATCTTTCGGGACGGAACATTCTGGGGGCCGGATTCGACCGGGGAAGCGGATTACGTAAAGGGAATTTTTGAAGGCGAGCGGGCAGCGGTCGCGGACGTAAAGCGGATCCTTGAAAGGAACAATGAAGCAGCCTTGCGCGAGGCTTTGACCCGCGAGCCCCTTTTGGCTGATTCGGCCCGCATCGACACAAACACGAAGCGAGGGCGAGGTTTCATAAAGGGATATGGCGTAGTAATGATAGGCTTAAGACTGGATTATCTTGGCCGCGGTGACCTTCAGGGTATTCCGTCGCGGATATCTGAATTGGAGATTGGCCTCGGCCTTTCTGCACCGCCGAACGATGGCCGCCGCCAGATCAGCCGGGATTATTGGTTCAACGAGCCCATAGAGATCGATGGCCTGTTTCGCGGGGACAAACCGGTTGCGGTAGATGAAAGATTTTTGGCGGATTCGGATTGGTTGAAGGGGCTCAGGGTCAGGATAAAGAACAATGCGGGGAAGGACATTTCGTATATATCGCTAGATCTCGAATTTCCGGAAACCATCGCGACGGGAAACATCATGATGTTCTCGTTTTCTTATGGGCCTCATCCGATACGTAAAACTACGCAGGACGATTCCGTCAAGGCGCAGAGGCCTGTGCCGACAGGCGAGCATGTTGAAATGGTCGTGGATGACGTGGTGTTTGGCCGGCTTAAAGGATTTCTCGAATCCCAGCAGCCACTCGATCTTGTGACCCGCGTGAAGATCAGAATATTGATGATCCATTTTACCGACGGTACTGCCTGGGGGAACTGGTTCGTTCCTAAAGCCGGACCCAAACGACCCGCGACGTTGGAATCCAGTAAATATGCCTATTTCGGCCGGTGAGAAACCGCGCAATTGAAAGGTCTGGTGAACAAGTGAGGTGCCGTCAGGCCAAACCCTCGCCGCCTGCACTTGCGCTCAAATCCACCCGTTTGCTAGTATCGTCGATTGCGGCCTCCGCAAACACCCACCCAAGCCGGTGTAGCTCAGTTGGTAGAGCAGTTGATTTGTAATCATCAGGCAGTCGGTTCGAATCCGACCACCGGCTCCATAACCTCAAGTATTGCAGATACTTACAGCGATCGCCAATGCAAGCTAATGTCAGGCAATCATCAGGTCACGTCGGAGCTCCCCATCTATAAATCCAAGTAATACAAATGTTTACAGGTGACTGGGTTAAGCCACCTCCTCTTCGCAAGGCTGCGCAATCATCAGGTTTCCGTTGATCAAATCGTAGCCCACGTCCAGCATTTACCGGGCATTCCGCGTTTCCGCCATTTGGCTATCGTTCATCACTGTAGCGAAAAATGTAGCGACCCTTCACACTTTAACAGTGTAAAGTGACATTTCCTGTTGACAGATGTCGCATTTCACCACATCCTTGTGTTGTGGGTAATAAGAATAAATCAAGACTAAAGAAGCTTGGTGTTTTTACCGTTGCCCAGGCCAACGAGCTTGGAGTTAGCCAACAAAGCCTTTCGAGACTGGTGTCCAGCAAAAGTCTAAAGCGCGTAGGTCGCGGAATTTACCTTCACCCGGACGCCGAACTGGATCGGGATATGGGCTTTCAAATCGCGTCCGCGAAGTTCGGCCGTGAGGCAGCGATCGGCGGACTCTCGGCCCTCTTCCATTACAATCTCGCCGAGCAAGTCCCCGGACACCTCTGGGTCCTTGTTCCCCCGAGTAAAAGAACAAGTGAGCGAGGTTACAAACTTCTCCGAACTAAGGTGAACCTCGATCACGGCATCGTGAGCGAAAAAGGTTACCGCATCGCTTCGGTTGAAAGGGCGGTTCTTGAGGGGCTGAAATTCATCACTAAGATTGGTGAAAAAACGGCGATCAAGGCGGCGCGAGACGCTCTCGCCAAGGGACAGACTAGCGAACTGAAACTCGGAAGTGCCGCAAGAAAACTCGGGCTCGAATCAGTGCTGGCCAAATATCTGGAGATCATTATCCCGTAACCACGAAAGCAAAGGAGACTCCGAGCCGCAAAAGCTTGCGGGTTTGAGCCGGATGCTTAGCGTGTCTTACAAGAGATTAGGTGGTCAAATGCCAGTCTCGATTTCTTTTGGAGCGATTTGCAGGTTAAGGCCGTGGTTGAGCCTTTCTGAGTCCTGCCGGGCTTCATCGTGGACATGAGAGGTACCCGCTAGGAGTGCTTGTTTCTGCTTACACACCCTAATCAGATAAGAGTTTCGCTACATGGATCCGATATGATAAGATTGTCGCACGACTGATGAGAATATTGTCATGATGAGGCTGGAAAATAAGAAAAATCGGCAAATCGATAAGCTTCTATCAAGAAATCTTGCATTTGATAAGAAATTCAGATGACCGATAAGAAACAACCCCTAAGAAGTCTTCCGCGTTCTATTGGTCTGGTTGCCGTAATTGAAGAACTCGAGCTTCACGTACCCATACCCGATGTGCGCTCGTCGGTTGGATCGGGCATCCGCCGTACCCGAGTCGAACAAGAAGCGGTGTATGAACACTATCCAAGATCCTATGCGACGGATAGTCTGTTTGAAAACCTGAAGTTTGCGATGCGTTACGAGCCTATCGACTTGGGCGTGTTAAAAGCGGCCTTAGCAAAGATCGACACGAAGGATATCGAAGGCTGGATCAGAAGCGAAACCACGGGGATTTACGCGCGGAAACTTTGGTACCTGTACGAACTCCTCACAGAGCAGGTCCTGGATGTGCCGGATGTAGCTCCGACCGGATATGTCGATTTGCTAAATCCGAAACTGCAGCTGACAGGAAACATTGTTCGGATCAAGCGCCAGCGGATAAATGACAATTTGCTTGGCAACAAAGACTACTGCCCCCTGATCCGTCTTACCGATGCGCTTAAGGAAGCGATTGCTGAGGGACTGGACGAAGAAGTTCAAAAGATAGTTATCGAAAGTGACCCATTGATCTTGGCAAGGGCGATTAATTTCTTATACACAAGCGAGACGCGTTCATCTTTCGCGATCGAAGGTGAACGACCGAGCGCGTCCCGGGCCGAGCGGTTCGTAGCGGCCTTGGAGCACGCAGCCGACTTCGATACGAATGAGCCGGCCGCGTTCATCGATTTGCACAATCAAATAGTCGATCCGCGTTTTGCTTCAGAGGACTGGCGCACGATTCAGAACTACGTCGGCCAGACAATGCGCGATTACAGCGAGTACGTTCATTTTGTATGCCCGAAGCCAGAAGACGTTCCGCAGTTGATGAACGGATGGATGAGCTGTACCGTACGAATTCAAGAATCAAAAATAGATACGGTTGCGGCTGCCGCAGTGATGGCGTTCGGATTCGTTTTTATCCATCCATTTGAAGACGGTAACGGGCGCATCCATCGTTTTTTGATCCATCACGAACTTGCACGCACCGGTTTCGCTCCTTCCAATCTGATATTTCCGGTTTCTGCCGTAATGCTGCGCGAGCGGACCGAGTACGACCGGATACTCGGAGCCTACTCAAAATCGATCATGCCGTTTATCGATTTTTCGCTCGACGATCGAGGCACCCTGACAGTGGAGAACGAAACGGCCGACCTGTACCGCTTCTGGGACGCCACAAGGTTCGCCGAATATCTCTACGGCTGCGTTGCCGAGACGATTCGCTGTGACCTTCGCGAAGAGATAAGGTTCCTTGCGGTGTTCGATCGCGCACTCACACAAGTGATGAACATCGTCGATATGCCTAACCGCCGGGCTTCCCTACTTGTGAGGTTGATCCTGCAAAATCGAGGATTACTTTCAAAGAACAAACGAGAAAAGGAATTCTTGGAATTGACGGATGACGAAATCAAATCGATCGAGATGGCAATACGAGGAATCTCGGAGACGGTAGAAGCTTAAATTCTGTTTCTTCAAGTGTTCAATGGTCTTACACTAGATTTGTTCAGTTTATCCTGCGTATTGACGAGCGAGCCTTAATGAGAATGCCTTTGATCGAATTTGAGCGGTTCATTGATGAATCGGTACTTAAGCGCGGGCGTACTTACTTCAACAAGAACCTCGTAACGCAATGCGAAGAAATAACCGCTGGAAGGTACGAGGCAGTTGTTGCGGGCACAGAGGATTATACTGTGCAATTAAATCTAACTGACGGAATCATTTCCGAATGTATATGCGATTGCCCGTACGATTTGGGGCCTATCTGCAAACATATAGTTGCCGTCTGTTTTCGTTTGCAACAAGACAGTCCGAATCTCAAAAAGGCAGCCACGAGACCAATCAAATCCCGAAAGCCCGCAAAACGCAGAACTATCGCCGACCAGGTGAATGAACTGCTGGAAAAAATAACGCACGATGAGTTAAAGCAGTTTACCAGTGAAATTGTGCTGAGCGATCGGTCACTTAGAGAAATATTTCTGTCGTCATGTGCGACACACGACTCAGGAGAGTCGAAGGCATTTTACGCAAAACGCGTAAAAGCTATCCTTCGTTCTGCTTCTGAAAGACACGGCTACATAGGCTGGCATTCGTCCGGGAGAGTTGCAACAGATGTTTTTCGACTGTTGGGCTCAGCGCAAAAGCATATCGACGAGGAGAATTTCATGAGCGGTGTTTATATCTGCACGGCTGTCATGGAACAGATGACCGCGGCCCTGCAATACGCCGATGACAGTAATGGCAGTATTGGCGACTGCATCCGTTTTGCATTCGATATGCTTTTCGATATCGCAAGTTCAACGGTCCCTGAGGCAGTCCGCGTGCATCTCATCGACTATTGCTTTTCGGCTTTCGACAAAAAGGTATATGAAGGATGGGACTGGCACATCGACATGCCCCAACTTGCTTCAATGCTGCTCGAAACCGAGGGGGAATTTCAACACTTGCTCGACCGAACGAACAAGGCAGGGCGATCGGAATTTGAGGTGGAAGAAGTGGAGACTGTTACATATCAGGCCCTGTCGAAGATCCGCGGGGAAAAAGAGGCGGCCTTGTATCTGAAACAGCACATTTCTAATCCGAGCCTTAGAAGGAAATCCATCGAGATTGATCTTAAAAAAAAGCGTTACGATCACGCTCGCTCCGTCGCCCTCGATGGCGTGGAATACGACCAAGAAAAAAGACGTGGACTTGTTCAGGAATGGCATGACTGGCTTCTGAAAATCGCTCAGGCTCAAAACGATCGCGAAGGCATTATGAATTATGCTCGAATGCTTTTTATCGATGGCTTCCGGCACGAACAGGATTATTACGGATTGATGAAGCAGCACATATCCCCCGATAAGTGGGTGAACTGGGTGGCGGAACTTATCAAGGACGTTGCAACTAAGTCATGGGGATATCCCACAGGTCGGATAGCAGAAATCTATGTTCGGGAGGGTTGGTATGATCGCCTTTTGGAGATGGTCAAAAAGTCACCCAGCCTGGAATCACTCGAAAGATACGAGAAGTATCTAAAAAAAGATTACACGGATGAGTTGGCAATTCTATACGCGGATGCGGTTATCAGATATGTGCGCGAGAACATCGGACGACAGCACTATAAAACTGCCGCCAAATATTTAAGAAGAATCAAGAAGCTCGGATCCCCGGAAAAGGCCGCCAAGATCGTGGAAATTCTTCGTGCCGAGTATCCACAACGGCGAGCCTTACAGGAAGAGCTGGATTCGGTGTAACGTGGCAGTTCTTGGAAGGATTCGGCTGGCAAATCGAGGAATGAAGAATTTGGGGGATTTGAATTTCTTGATCGCGAAATCCTGCGATTTGACGGTGAATTTGTGCAGGTTTCGTTGTCTGCTCAATTAAAGGTCGTCGATCTCCTTCCCGTTAGATTCTCCGATAGCGCTGAAGAAATGGTGGCCCGATGGAATGTATTCATCACTCGAAACCGAATCGAATGGTTTTCGATAATTGTCTCGGAGAACGTGCGACAACTTAGCGTTTCTTCGCACCGATCATCGAGAGCGAAGCCGGAAAAAACCGATCTGTAATGAATTGGCAAAAGGCCGATGGGTAGGCCAAGGCCATAAGCTAAATTGGTTTGTAGAAGAATCATTTTCTTATATCCGACGTGTGAATTAATGTAGTAGGAAATGTAGTAGGTTTGTGCAGTTTCCTGTCGATACCCAGTGAACGCGAAATCTAGTAAGTATTGCAAATACAAGCAGATAACACTGCATGTTACTAGGTGCAAATTCATTCGGAACGATTTGTAATCATCAGGTCGTAAGTTCGAGTCTTATCACCGGCTCCAGTAAATACGGGCGTTTCAGCAATTTTGCCGAAACGCGGGTTTTGGCCACTGTAGTAGGAAATGTAGTAGAACGGCGGGGAGCCAAGATGATTCCACACCTTCCTATCGCCCCTTAGCTATTTGACCAAAGCATCGAATATAGCTTGGCTCCCGATCCATCTGCCTTCCGCTTGTTTCGTATTTGCGCCGATCGCAAAACTACGCAAGCTTGTCATCAGTTAATCGTTTGAGAAAAGTGGCTTCATGGCGTCGTTCGATTATCTGCCAGAATACCAGCAAGAACACCGGCAACTATAGTGGCAATATCTTAGCTTTACGGTGAACTACATTTCGGCGAAACATTTTAATTTTTTATTGAATTGAATCCAAAACAATGAAACCCGTCGTATATGGGTTATAGCGTTATCGAGGGCGGTGGGTTGGAGCTTTTTTGGGCTTTGATCGTTGGAGTATTGAGTTAGCTCCGCGCGGCTTTCCGCAAAATTTCTCGGACAAGGAATGATGTGTCCGTTGGGAGAAGTGTGCCAAATTTCGAGGCATACGGAGGGTATTACGCACGATGAAGATCAATGGACAGAGTGACGGGCCGGTAGCGGATTGGGCAAAACGATATTTGGCTCCTTTGCTTTTTTCAGCGGTTATGTTCGGCCTGATCGGCTGCAGTGAGCGGCCGGGCTCGCTGGTTGAAGCAAAGCGAAATGAGCTTTCGTCAGGTAGAGACGCCTGCTCGGTTGCGTTATCACCGGTAAGCGGAAGCGAAGTTATCGACACGGAAATTGCCGGCTGGCAAGAGCGGTCGCGTGGGGAAAAACCCTTGGCGGCGCTTGAACGGCTTGGATGGACATTTGTTGAAAAGGCACGCGAAAGCTATGACGCCGGATTTTACAGGCTTGCTGAGCAGAGCGCGCTTTGCATGGAAAGTAAGGGCCAGGGCAGTGCCGAAGCCTTGCTTTTGCGCGGGCACGCGCTGCACAGCATGCATCGCTTTCAAGAAGCAGAGACGATCGCTCGAGAGCTGGTTAAACAACGGGGCATTCCGTTTGACTTCGGTTTGCTCGGCGATGTGCTGATGGACGAAGGAAAGTTTGATGAGGCAGTGGCGGCATATCAAAAGATGGTCGATATGCGTCCTGATCTTCAATCATATTCACGGGCGGCCCACACGCGTTGGATGAGCGGCGATCTCAAGGGAGCGATCGCACTGATGCGGCTTGCGTCGGAAAGTGCCAGCCGAAGCGAAAGTGATTCGTCGGCTTGGGTTTACGCGCGGCTTGCTCTTTATGAATTACAGGCAGGGAATTTGAGTGAGGCGGATGCGGCGTGTGCGGAGGCGCTCGAGTTTCGCAAGGACTACGCACCGGCCCTGTTGGCAAAGGGACGCGTTCTGCTGGCGCAAGACAAAGCTATCGAAGCTATCGAGCCATTGAAGAAAGCAGCGAAGTTAGATCGGCTTCCGGAATATCAATGGACTTTAGCGGACGCATTGCGTGCTGCGGGAAAAGAAGAGGAATCCCGAGTTGTTGAAACCGAACTCGCGCAAAAGGGCGCTGTCGAAGATCCAAGGACCTATGCGCTGTTTCTCGCAACACGCGGCGAGCAAGCCGAAAAGGCATTGGCTCTTGCAACAGATGAGATCAAGAAACGCGGCGACATTTTTTCACACGACGCGCTTGCCTGGACGCTACTTGATGCAGGCCGAACGGAAGAAGCGCACGCAGAGATCACGAAGGCCCTTGTCATCGGGACGAAGGACGCAAGAATATTTTTTCATGCGGGAGTAATTGCCGCGAAGTTGGGTAGGCGAGACGAAGCAAAACGCCGATTGGATCAAGCAAATGCCATTCAGCAAATGCTGCTGCCTGGTGAACGCGAGATCCTTGCCCTTCGCCTCGCGGCTTTGTAGATCAACAACCGGCGATCCTTTCTCGTTCGCTTCGGCGGGCAAGGCCGCCGTTTATCAAAACTTTTCGGAGGTAGTTTTCAATGTACAAGTTATTTCAGAGATCAAAACGCGGGCTGGCCTTTCTATTGGTGGCACTGTTGGCCACGCCGCTAATGAGTGTTCCATCGCTGGCTTCGAGCCACATGGACGCCCCATTGATCACGCGTGACCCGTCGGCAAACACTACGGACGTTTACGCGTTTGTCGATGAGGAAGCGGGTCAACAAAAATCACTGGTCGTGGCCCTGGGCGTTTATCCGCACCAGGAGCCGGGCATTGGCCCGAACAAGTATAACTTTGACGATAACGTGCTTTATCAGATCCATGTGGCGGTGGGCAGTGACGTTGCCGCGGGGCGAGCGACTTTCAGTTATCAGTTTCGGTTCAACACAACTTTCAGAAATCGCAACACCATCCTGCAATCGTACACAGGAGTGGTGCAGAACGTTGGCGATGCATCGCAGAATTTGATCCAGCGCTATACGGTGACCAAGGTTGACAACCGCACACGCCGTATCACCCCGCTCGGGCAGGGTATAGTTCCGCCAAATAACCAGGGCAACGCCACACCGTTCTACAACCAGGGTGACAACGGTGAGAACCCAGCGAAAGCAGGCGTTGCGGCAGAGGGACAACTGGACCGGTACACGCAGCAGTCAATTGCTAACCTTAGCCGCGGTTATGTGTCGTTTGCGGGGCAGCGGGACGACGGGTTTTATGCAGACATCCAATCTGTTTTTGACCTGCTCAGGCTTCGTTCGCCGGGCAAGGATTCGCAGGGCGGATTCAATCTTCATTTGATGGCGTTGGACATTCCTATCCAGGAACTCGGCGGCGACGGACAGGTGGTCGGGGTTTACGCGACAACCAGCCGGCAGGGGATCAAGATATTGCGCGGGCACGACGACCCGATCGAATTCGGACCGTTCGTGCAGGTCGCCCGGCAGGGAAATCCGCTTTTCAATGAAGGTTTGGTGGCGATCGCCGACAAGGACCGATACAGCCGTACGAGTCCAACAGCCGACCGCGAGATCTTCAGCCGCTACGCTCTGCAGCCGGAATTGACCAGGCTTGCCAATGCAATTCTGGGTTTATCGCCAGCGGCGCCGGAAACAAATCGTACCGACATCGCTGGGATATTCATACCTGATCTGATCAAAGTCGATCTTTCGACGCCGGGCGTCCGCTTTGCCGGAAATGGGCCGAACGATCCGGTCAATCCTGATGATCCCGGATTTTCGCGGCTCAGCATTTTTGGCGGCGATGTGCTTAGGAGCCGGATCCAGGACCCGTTCAGAAATGGCGGATTCATTCCCGGTGGATGGCCGAATGGCCGCCGTTTTGGCGATGACGTTGTTGATATCGGCGTAACGGCGCTTATCAGCGATCTGCGCGATCCGGGCAACTTGTTTATCCGCGTTGCCGGCGACGGTGTAGATACTAATGACCTCGGCTTCAACAAGGTGTTTCCGTACGAATCAACGCCGCAAAATGGGCGTAACCATTCGCACCCTTGATCGGCCTGAGTTTCGACAGCCGGCCATAGAACGTCAAACGCTTTTGGCCGGCTGTTGATCACTTCAATTGAGCTAATTTATAGACCCGAGATTCAAGAGCCATTTTATTTTTGAGAGATCCATGCGCACGGTACTATACATTTTTGCGGAATGTCTGTTTATCCTTTTCGCCTTTTCCATTGTCCAGGCACACGACCCGGGCCTGAGTGCGGCCGAGGTGAAACTTGACGGCAGCGTTTTGAAGGTCAGGGTCTCATATGCACGGGCGGATATAGAGAGCTTGGTGAAACTCGACCTCGATGGGAATGGCGACGTTTCTCAAAGCGAATTTGACACGGTAAGAGTTCAGCTCGAAACGCTTGCGGCAGATGGCATCGAAATTCGTTTTGAGAAAGGACCTGCGGGACCAGACGTGGTGTCGGCGGCCATTGATGATAGCGGCGCGATCCATTTTGATCTTTCGTTTGCGCGAGCAGGCCAGGAGCAGTTTACGTTTCGTGACCTAATGATCGGGCGTTTGGCACAAGGGCATAAGCAATATTTTTCCGTTCTTTCGGCGGATGGCCGAAGGATCGACGAGAAACTTCTGGATGCAAAGAATGAAGCTGTTGCGGTCGATCTGCGTTCAGTTGAACCTGACAGGCCGCAAACATTTTTGCAATTTATCGTACTTGGCATAGAGCATATTCTGACGGGTTTTGACCATCTGGTGTTTTTGCTTGCATTGTTACTGTTTGGCGGGAGCTTTCGCGAAGCGGCAAAAATAATCACATCGTTCACCGTTGCGCATTCGATCAGTCTGGCTTTGGCAACGTTCAATGTTATTCATCTCTCATCAAGCGTGGTTGAACCGCTGATCGCCGCTTCGATCATCTATGTCGGACTGGAAAACATCTTTCGTCGCGAAATAAAATGGCGTTGGCTGTTAACATTCGCTTTTGGGCTTATTCACGGGCTTGGATTTGCGACCGTTTTACGCGACCTTGGTATCGGTTCTGATATCGGGCAAACTGTGGTCCCTCTGTTGTCATTCAATTTTGGGGTCGAGCTGGGACAGATAGCTATAGCTGCGCTTGTTTTGCCCTTGATCTGGAAACTGAAACGGCGGCCGTCATTTATACCGGTGTATGTCCCGGCGTGTTCGATCGTGCTCGCATTGCTTGGCGGATATTGGTTGATCGAAAGAACCTTTCTTTAATCTGAATTCGGAGTAGATCATGAAGTTTATACTTTTATTATTAGTGCTAACTCTATTTTGTTTCAGCAAGTTGTCGGCACAGAGCGAAGGCACGCGAACGCTGGCTGGGCTTGTTATCACACCGCAATTCGAGCGTGTTGCGAATGTTGCGATCGAGGTTGATACCGCTAACGGAAAGCTGAACTTTGTTGCCGACGGGGAAGGCTCGTTCGCCGTTAAGGTGCCGGATGGGCCGGTCACGGTCAGGATCTCGGGGAAGAATATTTCAGCTTTCCAGCAGACATTTTCAGCTTTGGAACGGATCGACGATCTGCGGTTAAAGATCACTTACGTGATCCCGCAAATTGCCGAGAGCGTTGTTATCGAAGACGATGTGCTTGCCCCGGATGTGGAGAACCGCAACGACACCATCTACAAGAATTTTCTTTTCTCGCGTGACGACCAACTTGTTCAAACCTTGAACGCGGGGATCAATGCCGGGCAGCACGAAGGTGGCGGCAAATCGCTTGAGATACGGCGATTTGGGTTCAATATGGACCACGGCGGCGTGAACGGTGGGCTTAAGGTGCTGGTCGATAATGTTCAGCAAAATCAGGCAACGCAGGGACACGGGCAAGGCTATCTCGGTTCGCTTAAATCGCTTTCACCAGAACTTGTTGAGGACGTTTCGATAATAAACGGCCCATTCTCGGCACAGTACGGCGATTTTTCGGGCCTCGGCGTTGTTCATATCCGGCAAAAGGAAAGCTTGCCGCAAGTATTCACGGCCCGTGTGCAAACCGGCTCTCACAATTCGTTCAGGACGTTTCTGGCGTATAGCCCAGAGATCAATAACGTTCGATCGTTTGTGGCCTACGAAGGTTCGCGCACTGACGGCCCGTTTATTCTTCCGCTAAATTATAAACGCGATAATTTGACCGGCAATTTCACACGCGATATGGGCGGAATGCAAACGACCGGATTTAAGTTCAATCTGGCGCGAAATACATATGATTCATCCGGCCAGATCCCGCTTGACGAGGTGGCAGCAGGCAGGCTTGATAGATTTGGCGCGTTTGATAAATTCACCGGCGGCAATATTTATTCGGGCACGACGGCCGTCTATTCTCGCAAAGATCTAAAATCGGGTGCGAGTTTTAAGGCCGATGCGTTTCTTGCACGCTCGCTGTTCGATCTATTTTCGAATTTTACGTTCTTTCTAAATGATGAAACGAACGGCGACGAAATCTTGCAGCACGATTCACGGCTTCAGGAAGGTGCGAACGTACAATACCAACAACCGTATAAGCTCTTTGGCGGCCAATCGCTTTTAACTATTGGCGGTAATCTGCATTTTAATCAGATCAACGTTGGGCTTGATAAAGCTATCGCCCGCGATCCGTTCCTGAATATTCAAAAGGCCCAGGCGAATGTCAATAATTACGCGACCTACATTCAAAACGGACTGGACCTGTTCGACGGGCATTTGCACATCGAGGCCGGTTTGCGTGCGGACTACTTTACCTTCGATGTAAACGAACGTGTCGATCCAACACTATCTGGAAAGGAAACGGCCGTGCGGCTGCAGCCGAAGTTCAGTGCCGCCTGGTCGCCGTTCGAAAACCTGCCGACGACGTTTTATTTTAATTATGGCCGCGGGATCGCAAGCCAGGATGCACGCGGAGTTGTCAAAAATCCTGACGCCCCGAAAGTTTCGACGACTGATTTTTATCAGGCCGGGGCGTCCTATAACTCAAAGCGCTTCTCCGTCGCGTCCAGTCTGTTCTTGATCGACCGGTCGAACGAGCAGGTTTTTATCGCGGATGATAATACGATCGAGTTTGCCGGGCCGTCACGTTCGTACGGTTTTGAGGTCAAAACGTCAGCAAGGTTTACAAGATGGCTAAGTTTTAACAGCGGTGTTACACGTGTGCTCGAAGCGTTCTACATCGGCACGACGCCGCGTGAATTCGTGGATAGTGCCCCGCACGTGGTTGCGAACGCAAGCCTTGTGTTTACTGAAGTTAAAGGCTTTAACTCATCGATCAATTGGCGCCATATCAACAGATATCGCCTTGATCCGCTTGACGATTCGATCAGGGCGGCCGGGCACGATGTCGTCGATCTTGCCGTTTCAAAGCGCCTGAAGCGATGGGTCGATGTTAACGTCTCGATCGACAATGTTTTGAACAAATGCTATTTCGAAACGCAGAATTATTTTGAATCGCGGCTCCGTCCAGGCGATCCGGCCGTCTCGCGCATTCATGCAACACCGGGTTATCCATTCACGGTAAGCCTGGGCCTGACGTTTCGAATCGGGGCAAAGAATTGAGGTTATCGACTTCGTGCACAAAGGCCACTCAGAATTCAATCTGGATCATCGCGGTTTGTTCAACGTGGCATAAGATCGAACGGAGGCTGCTTCGTGGGTTTTGTTCCTGATTCGTGCATTTCGTGGTGGCGAAGCCGGCCCCTGGAACACGAAACAGACGAAACAAGAAAATCCGAAATCGAAAGGATCCAGATGCCTTTTGCGAAAGGTGCATACCTTGAATAAACCATGTCTGGATCGTCATCAAACAAAAATGCACTTGACAGACTGCCGGGGGTTGTGTCTATAATCCCAAGTCGAACCGGATGGCCGGTTTGTTTGAAACACTCGATGCATTTTCTTAACAGCATGTGTTGTTGCGCTTGTATGGACTGCATGTTCCTTTCTGGAGGACAGCGGCGGGGCGGAACATTGCGTATGCTTGATTTGAAGATGTAGCGACGTAAAAGATCTAAACCAAAAGCCGGTTGTGAACTCCAGAAAACGAGTTCACAACCGGCTTTTTCTTTTTGCAAGTTTTCAGGGAGTCAAATGGCGATAGAAACCAGTTACCGCAGTTTTAGCAAGGCGATCAGCTACCGCGTGCTTTCGACGATCATTACCGCGGGCATTGTGTTTGGGGTGACCGGCAAGGGAGAACTCGCGTTTGCGGTGGCGGGTTTCGATTCGCTGATAAAGGTACTTTCCTACTACCTGCATGAACGCGTGTGGGTATTTGTTCGCTTCGGGCTTGTGGACGGACCGTCGGACGAGGTGGAGCATCCGGGCACACGCGAGATCGGCGCCGTACTTTCGGAAATGGAGCTGAGCGAGAAGGCATAGAAAGGAAAGCTGGACAAAATGGCTGTTATCAAAAAAGAAAATCCGGTCGAGAAGGCCAAGCGCGAGCGCGACGGGCTGGATTGTCTCGACAATATCATCGCTTACGCCCGGCAGGGCTTTGGATCGATCGAGGAAGACGACTTGAACGTGCGGCTGCGGTGGTACGGGCTTTATACCCAGCGGCCGGCCGAGGACGGATATTTCATGCTGCGGGTGAAGGTGCCGAGCGGCATTCTTTCTTCACTTCAGCTCCGGACGATCGGCGAGCTTTCGGTGCAGTACGCACGAGGGACAGGCGACATTACAACGCGCCAGGGAATTCAGTTTCACTACATTCGCATCGACGAGGTACCGGCGATCTTTACCCGGCTTGAATCGGTCGGCCTTACGACCTCGGGTGCGTGCGGCGACATTACCCGAAACATTACAGGCTGTCCGCTGACCGGAATTGACCGCAACGAATTTATCAATACTGAGCCGGTCATCGAACGCGTCCATCGGTATTTTCTCGACAACCGCGAATTCTCGAATCTCCCGCGTAAGTTCAAGATCACGATCTCAGGCTGCCCGGTTTACTGTACCGGGCACGAGATCAACGACATCGGCCTAGTTGCGCTTAATGGTGATAATGGGGTGGTTTTCGATCTCTGGGTTGGCGGCGGCCTCGGAGCAAAAGAGCGTTTCGGCGAACGGCTAGGCGTGCATGTCACGGAGGGGGAGATCGCCCGTGTCTGTCACCACATCTGCGGAATATTTCGTGACCATGGGAACCGGCAGTCGCGGGCTCTTGCACGATTGAAATTTTTGATGGCGGATTGGGGGGCAGAGAAATTCAGAAACGAACTTGAAAACTGCCTCGGCTACAAGCTTACGCCCGGTGCTGCGCCGAAGGTCCCCGTTTCCGCCAATCGTGCGCATATCGGTATCTTTGCACAAAAACAGGCCGGCCTTTCCTATGTCGGAGCAGCTACAACGGGCGGGCTTTTGTCCGGTGAGCAGATGATAGCGACGGCGAACATCGCCGACGAATTCGGCGGCGGCCGCGTTCGGCTGACACCAACGCAGAATCTGATCCTGCTCGATCTGCCGAGCGAACACGCTGACGCCGCGGCGTCGCGTCTTGCGGCAATAGGTCTGCACGTTCATCCTTCGATCTTTCGAACCGGCACAATCGCTTGCACAGGAACACAGTTTTGCAAACTGGCGCAGACCGAGACCAAGGCCCGTGCGGATGAACTTATCTCATATCTCGAAACAGCACTGCCCGAATTCAGATCGCCGCTGCGGATCAGCGTAACGGGCTGCCCAAATAGCTGTGCTCACTACCAGATATGCGACATCGGACTTGTCGGCGATTTTCTGAACACGACTGACGGAAAGGTCGAGGCGTTCCGTGTTTATCTCGGCGGCCATCTGGGCGAAGGTTACAAATTCGGGAGAAAGCTGAAGCGAAAGATCGTGGCAACCGAGATCAAACATTACGTCGAGGAGATCTCACGCGGATTTGTTAATGGCCGGATCAGCGAGGCAGAGAGTTTTCAGGATTACATTGCGCGGCATACGACAGAGGAATTGGAGGCGCTTGCACCATGCACGCGGGCGGCGGCTATATGAAAGATCAAACCAAACACGGAGTACTTGTGATCGGCCACGGAAGCCGGCGAAGCGAGGCGAATGACGATGTTCGCACCGCCGCGCGGCTGATCGGTGAACAAGGCGGATTTCCACTGGTCGAGGCCGCGTTTCTTGAGATCGAAAGCCCGGATATCGGAGCTGGGTTTGCCGAGCTTGTTCGGCGCGGTGCTGATTCGATAACCGTTCATCCGTATTTCCTTTCGCCCGGCCGCCACACTCGGGGCGATGTTCCGGTAAAGGTAGCTGAAGCATCGGCCAGGCATCCCGGCGTTACCTATCGCATAACTGAACCGCTCTCGGCCCACCGGCTTGTCATTGCGGCGTCGGTCGAGCGTGTGCGCGAAACGACAGCACAACGATCTACAAAAAATCCCTACCGACCGCGAATCCGGGAAAAGCAAGACGCCGAAAAGGGAAAGGTCTATATCGTCGGTGCGGGGCCCGGCGATCCGG